>NZ_JBMLSM010000011.1:0-3628 GCF_049240505.1 Novosphingobium sp. | reverse complement strand
AAGCACATGATCGAAAAGATCCCGCCCGATCTTTCGAAGTTCCTGATCTGCCCGATGCCGGGTCTGCTGGTGTCGCTGAATGTGGGCGAAGGTGATACGGTGGAAGCCGGGCAGCCGCTGGCCGTAGTGGAAGCCATGAAGATGGAAAACATCCTGCGCGCCGAAAAGGCAGGTAAGGTGAAGACCGTCAACGCCAAGGCGGGCGACAGTCTGGCCGTGGATGCGATCATTCTCGAAATGGAGTGAGTGCGGGCGCGATTTTTCGCGCGGCGTTTCCACCACCCCCAACCCCCTCCTCTGAAGAGGAGGGGGCTTTTTTGTGTGCGGGTATTGCCTTTCTGAGTCCACCTGTCGGGGAGATACGCCTTTTTGAAGGCCTGCTCCCTTTTGGCTATGGCGCAAAACCGTTCAGGCAGGATAAAGCGCGCAAAGCTGATGAGAGGTCTTCAGGCTTCGCGGTGGAGCGGGGACCGGTTTTTTAGAACAGGGCAGGTGTCCAGATGAGCAAGTTGACGGGTGCAGTGTTGATTGCAGGTCTCGCGGTTTCGGCGCTGGCGGGCGGTACGGCCTATGCGCAGGATGCGGCTGCGGGCAAGAAGGTGTTCATGCGCTGCGTCGCTTGCCATGCGGTGAAGGCGGGCGCCCCTGCGAAGATGGGGCCGAACCTTGCCGGGATCGCTGGTCGCAAGTCCGGTTCTGCCGCAGGATTCAAGTATTCGGCAGCAATGCAGAAGGCAAAGCTGACTTGGAACGACGCCACGATGGACAAGTGGCTGGCCAAGCCTTCGGCTGTGGTGCCGGGCACGTCGATGGCATTTGCAGGTCTGCCCAATCCGGCTGACCGCGCGAACATTATCGCCTATCTCAAGAAGCCTGTTCCCTAAGGCGTAACGATATTGAAGGCGGGGTCCGGCTTGTCGAGCCAGCCGATCAGGCGGGCAAACGCAGCCGGATCCCCTTCGATTTTTGCTTCACCTGAAGCGACCTTTGCCGCCAGCGGCTGTCCGGTAAACAGCGCGGCGAGCAGATCGGCATAGCGCACGGTCAGTGTTGCCTGCCGCCCATCGCGCAGGCCGGGGCGGTGGACCAGCACACCATTGGCCACCGTCACGGTGTGCTGTGCGTGCTTGTCTGGGAAGACGAACCCGAGCGCGACAGTACCATCTTTTGCCTTTGCGGGATCGAGCCGCACGGCCAGAACATCAAACAGGTCCGACGGCGGCAACTGGCTGACGAGCGCTGCCCCACCGGTCGGGTCTGCGGCGGCCACGCCATTTTCAAGTTCGCTTGCGCCGGTCAGGTACATGTTGCGCCACAATGCGTTCTCGCTTTGGTAGGCCAACTGCCGGTAGGTGCGCGTCAGAAGGGTCTTGGCGGCACTATCGGACGCATCGGCAAAGATCACCTTGTCGAGCAGTTCGGCGGCCCAGGCATAGTCGCCCTTGGCAAAAGCCTCTTCCGCCAATGCCTTGACCCGCGCCGCGCCGCCCATCGCCTCGACATAGCGTTTTCCGCCTGTTTCGGGCGGTAGTGGGGCAAGGTGAACCGGGTTGCCATCGTACCAACCCATGTAGAACTGATAGACCGCGCGCGAATTGAAGCTGTAGGAACCGTAGTAAGGCCGGTCGTACCACTGTTTCGCCAGCGCGGGTGGCAGGGTGAGCGTCGCAGCGATTTCCGGGCCGGTCAGCCCTTTGTTCATCAGCCGCACGGTTTGATCGTGCAGGAAGGCGTAAGCGTCGCGGTGCTTGCCGAGATAGTCGGTGATTTCGCCTGCACCAAAGCGCGGCCAGCCGTGACTGGCGATAAGCACTTCGGCCCCTGCAAAAAAGTCCATTGCCTCGGTCAGACCTTGCGCCCATGCCTTGGCATCGCGGATAACCGCGCCGCGCGGTGTGAGGATATTGTGCTGGGTAACATTGGCATTTTCGGCAAGGTCGGCCACGTTCCAATCGGGAAAGCCAAAGTTCATTTCGGCAGGCGCTTCGGTTCCGGGGGTTACCTGAAAGCGGATGCGCACGCCATCAATGGTGAGTTCCGTGCCTGTTTCCGAAATCTCGCGCGTTGGTGGAACAAGGCTGCGTGAACCTGCGGCCACGCCCATGCCGATGCCCGATCCCATCGAACCTTCCGGTCCTTTGGGCAGGCCAAGGCCGAACTGATATCCCGCGCGCCGACCCATTGCGGGGCCTGCGATCACGTTTTCGCTCACAGCCGCGCGCGTAAAGCCCTGCGGGGCGAGGATCGGCGCATCCTTGGCCATCGCAGCACTGAACGCGCCCGCCCCGCCGAAATGATCGACATGGCTGTGCGTGTAGATCATGCCGGTGACCGGCAGTTTTGCCACCTTTTCAGAGATCAGCGCATAGGCTGCAGCAGCGGTTTCAGTGGCGGTGAGCGGATCTATGACGATCCAGCCTTTACCTCCCCGAACAAACGTCACGTTCGCCACGTCGAATCCGCGCACCTGCCAGATGCGGTCGGTCACTTTGAATAGCCCGGCTTTGCCAAGAACTTGCGTGTGACGCCACAGGCTGGGGTGGACGCTGGGGGGCGCATCGCCCGTTGCGAACCCGAGGCCTTGGGTGTTCCACACGGGTTTTCCCGCAGCATCGCGGATAATAGGGTCTTTCAGTGTGGCCACAAACCCGCGTGACGCGAAATCGAAATCGCGCCGGTCTGCCATCGGCAAGTCTGCAAGTGCGGCCTCATTGGCCTTGCGCGTGGCATCGCTGGCTGGTTCAGCTGCGGCAGGAAGCGGCGCGAGGAGGAACAAGGCGCTGACCAGCAGCCTGCGGCGCAAGTTTGTCGATGTCATGTTCTCTCCCGGCTGTCATTATGGCGGCAGCTTCAGGAGCAGATTGACCTTAATCGCTTGATTAGGGAAGTGGGAAAGCAGCTATCAGCCAAACAGGCGTTGCAGCCATCCGCGCTTGGTCGGCACGGGCGGTTGCTGACCCGTCAGCCGGATCAGATACTGTGCGAGCAGCATGGCCTGATTGCGTGTCATCAGCAGGTGATGCGTGTCGACCGCATCCGGCGTCGGTCGTGCGGCCACCGTCGATTGCACCGTCAACTGGATGTTGCGCGAAATGTCCTGATGCTTCCACCCAATCACAACGCCCGACAATTCCTGCGGCACGCCTTTTCGTGGCGATTCTGCCGTAGCCATTTTCCGTCCTCTCCCAATTCCCGGTTTGAAGGAATCGCAAGAACGGAGTGACGTCAAGCCAAAACGGATGTTTTCTGCCGGTTTCGAGCTATCAGGCCGCCAGTTGATAGGGCGCAATCTCACCTGCGAGATAGAGCTTCTTGGCCTTGGCGCGGCTCAATTTGCCGGAACTGGTGCGCGGCAGCGTGCGCGGAGGCACAAGTTCGACCACGCAGTTCATGCCGGTGATCGACCGCACCTTGTCGCGGATCTGATCGCGCAGCTTCACCCGCTCGATCGGATCGGACACGCGGCAATGCACCAGAACTGCGGGGGCCTCTTCGCCATTTTCGGTTTCCACCGAGAATGCCGCGATATCGCCCTGATGGAAGCCCGGAAGCTGTTCCACGGCCCATTCGATATCCTGCGGCCAGTGGTTCTTGCCGTTGATGATGATCATGTCCTTGGCGCGGCCGA
>NZ_JBMLSM010000010.1:0-7784 GCF_049240505.1 Novosphingobium sp. | reverse complement strand
ACCAGCAGGGCAAGCAGACCTCGACCAACCCGATCGCCTCGATCTTCGCCTGGACGCGCGGCCTGATGTATCGTGGCAAGTTCGACGAAACGCCCGAAGTGGTGAAGTTCGCCGAAACGCTCGAACGCATCTGCATCGAAACCGTGGAAAGCGGCAAGATGACCAAGGATCTGGCACTGCTGATCGGCCCGGATCAGGCATGGATGACGACCGAAAAGTTCTTCGAAGCGATCGTCGAAAACCTCGAAACGGAAATGAAGAACTGGGCATAAGCCTGCGTTCTTTCCGCAAGGACACCGAAAGGCCCCGGTTCACGCCGGGGCCTTTTTCGATTCAGAATTCTACCCCATCAGTAGACCTTAACGGGTGACAGGCTTCCCCCCCTTGCCTACCCTGCAACGATGGCAGGCAATCTTGAACCTACAACCGCACTTTCCGACGCTCTCGTAATCCTCGGTGCAGCAGGCATCGTGATCCCGGCTTTTGCCCGGTTCCGCATCACCCCGATCATCGGCTTCATTCTGGTGGGCCTTGCAGTTGGCCCTTATGGCCTTGGCGCGCTGGTGCCGCAGTTTCCGTGGCTCTATTACTTCACGATATCCGATACCGCCGCGATCACCCCGTTCGCCGAATTCGGCATCATCCTGCTGTTGTTCGAAATCGGGTTGGAACTATCGTTCAATCGCCTTTGGGATATGCGCAGGCTGGTCTTCGGGCTTGGCGCAATGGAGCTTGGCGTTTCGGCCTTCCTGCTGGCGATGGTGCTTATGGCCACCGGCTTGCAGGTGTCCGGGGCCTTCGGCCTTGGCCTGGCTCTGGCCCTGTCGTCCACAGCGCTGGTCTTGCCGATTGCGGGCACGAACGGTCCCGTTGGGCGCGCGGCGCTTTCGATGCTGCTGTTCGAAGATATCGCACTGGTGCCGATCATCTTCATCCTCGGCGCCTTTGCGCCCTATGCCGCGCATTCCGCCGGGCCAAGCCTTGGCGAAACGCTGGTCTACGGCGGCATCGTGGTAGCCGTGCTGCTGGTCGGCGGACGCCTGCTGCTGCCGCGCCTCTTTGCGCAGGCCGCACAGACAAAAAGCCCCGAACTGTTTCTGGCCGCCACGATGCTGGTGGTTATCGCATCAGCCCTGTCCACCTCGCTCGTTGGCTTGTCGCCCATCATGGGAGCATTGCTTGCCGGCCTGTTGATCGCGGAAACCGAATATCACACCGAAGTTGAATCGATCACCAAGCCGTTCAAAGGCCTCGCGCTGGGCGTGTTCCTGATCACCATCGGCATGGGGATAGATCTGCGCGTCGTATGGTCGATGATCGGACCGCTGACGCTGGCGGTGGTTGGCGTGGTCGTGCTGAAGGCATTGGTCACGATGTTTGCCCTGCGCGCGATGGGCAAGGAACGCGCCACAGCGCTGGAGGCGGGCATCCTCATGGCCAGTCCATCGGAAACCACGCTGATCGTGCTGACAACAGCCGCCGAAGCTTCGCTGATCGATCGTCAAACCGCACAATTCTGGCAGATCGTCACCGCTATCGGTCTTACCATCACGCCGCTTCTTGCGATGCTAGGCCAGCGCTGGGGCAAACTGGTCGCGCGCGGCTCTGCCGACGCGGGACAGACAGAAGATGTGGCCGAGCCTGAAGGCGAACGTATCGTTGTAATGGGATTTGGCCGCGTCGGCCGCCTCGTGGGGGAAATGCTGTCTGTCCACGGTGCGCCGTGGATCGGTATCGATACCGATCCCGGCATCGTCAAAGCCGCGCGCAAGCAGGGCTATCCAGTGTTGTTTGGCAACGTGGATAGCGAAAACGCGATTGCTCGGCTCGGTCTTGAAAATGCCCGCTCGATGGTGCTGACGATGGACGAGCCGGTGCTGATCATGCGTATTGTCCGAAAGCTACGCGCATCGCACCCCGATCTGCCAATTACTGTCCGTGCGCGTGATGCCGCACATGCCGCCCAACTCTATAAATTGGGCGTGACCCATGCCGTACCGGAAACGCTGGAAAGCTCGCTCCAGCTTTCCGAAGCGGTGCTGGTCGATCTCGGCTTTCCGATGGGCCTCGTCATCGCTTCCATCCACGAAAAACGCGACGAATTCCGGCAACAGATCATGGAAGACGGCGGCTTGGCAGAAATGCCCCGTTTGAAGTCCGCCTCACTGCGCGAACGCTCTACCTGACCTTCCCAGCGAAAAGGCAACCAATACCCTGCTTCTCCGTTTTGATTGAAAGGAGAGCAACGATGAAACCGGACAACAAGCCAGACAAAAGCCCCGCGACCCAAGACGATCAGCCCGATCATGGACCAATTTCCAAGCCGCAGCTGACTGATCGTCTCATGCCCGAAAAAGATCTGGCGCGGGGATCTGAACCACAGACCCGCGGCGCCAGCAGAGGGCGTTGATGTTCAGGTCGCGATGGTAGCTTTGGCTGCAGCAATCGCTTCGGCAGCCTTGCTACCGTCCGGCCCGCCACCTTGCGCCATGTCCGGGCGACCGCCGCCGCCCTTTCCACCCAGCGCTTCAACACCGGCCCGAACAAGATCAACAGCGCTTACCTTGCTCACAAGGTCTTCCGTTACAGCAGCAGCGATGGACGCCTTACCGTCGTTCACCGCAACAATCACCGCAACGCCCGAACCAAGGCGCTGTTTGGCCTGATCGAGCAGCCCGCGCAGTTCCTTGGGATCAAGCCCTTCCAGCACTTGCCCGGCAAACATCACGCCGTTCACGTTCTCGTCGGCGTTTTCAGTCTTGGCCACGCCGCCACCAAGCGCAAGCACCTTCTTCGCTTCGGCCAGTTCACGCTCCAGCTTGCGCCGTTCGTCAAGCAATGCCGCAACGCGGGCTTCCACCTCGTCCGGCGTGGTGCGCAAGATCGATGCCGTGTTCTTCAGCGCATCCTCACGCGCCACGAACCATTGCCGCGCGCCCTCGCCGGTCAGCGCCTCGATCCGCCGCACGCCCGAAGACACTGCGCTCTCGCTTACGATGCGGAACACGCCGATGTCGCCCAGAGCGCGCACATGCGTGCCGCCGCACAGTTCCACCGAATAGTGCTTGTCGCTTGCCCGGCCCATCGAAAGCACGCGCACTTCGTCGCCATACTTCTCGCCGAACAGCGCCATCGCGCCAGCTTCGATCGCATCGTCCGGGCTCATCAGGCGGGTAGAAACCACCTCGTTCGCACGGATTTCGGCATTCACCTCGGCTTCAATCGCCGCAATGTCCTCTGCCGTCAGCGCCGTGGGCTGGGAGAAGTCGAAGCGCAGGCGATCCGCCGCGACCAGCGATCCCTTCTGCGTCACATGCCCACCAAGCCGATTGCGTAGCGCCGCGTGCAACAGGTGCGTGGCCGAATGGTTTGCGCGGATCGCATCGCGGCGAGCCACGTCGATATCGAGCTTCACCACATCGCCAACCTTGATCGAACCACTCGTCACGGTCGCATTGTGCGCGTGAAGACGCCCAAGCGGCTTGGCGGTATCGTTCACCGCCAGCACCAGCCCATCGGCACCAGTGATCGCACCCGCATCACCGGTCTGGCCACCACTTTCGCCATAGAACGGCGTCTGGTTGACGATGACGGTCACATCATCACCCGCACCAGCGCTATCCACTTCCTTGCCGTCCTTCACCAGCGCGACGACCTGCGCCTCGCCCGTGGTGGCGGTATAGCCGGTGAACTCGGTCGCACCGACGCGCTCGGCGATATCGAACCAGACTTCGCTGTCGGCAGCCTGCCCGCTACCCTTCCACGCCGCACGCGCTGCAGCCTTCTGCTGCGCCATCGCGCCGTCAAAGCCTTCACGATCCACGCTGATCCCGCGTGCGCGCAGGGCATCTTCGGTCAGGTCATAGGGGAAGCCATACGTATCGTAGAGACGAAACGCGGTTTCGCCGGGCAGCTTGTCGCCCTCGCCCAGCGCGGCGGTCGCCTCGTCAAGCAGCTTGATACCGTTCGACAGCGTGCGGCGGAACTGAACTTCCTCGCGCTGCAGCGTTTCCTCGATCAGGGGCTGCGCCCGGCCCAGTTCGGGATAGGCCGCGCCCATCTCTGCCAGCAGCGCGGGCACAAGGCGGTGCATCAACGGGTCTTTCGTGCCCAGCAGATGCGCATGACGCATCGCGCGGCGCATGATCCTGCGCAGCACATAGCCACGCCCTTCGTTCGACGGCAGAACGCCATCGGCCAGCAGGAAACTGGTCGACCGCAAGTGATCGGCAATAACGCGGTGGCTTGCGGTGTGCTCACCCGCGGCCTTCACGCCGGTCAGGCTCTCCGAGGCTGCGATCAGCGCCTTGAACGTGTCGGTATCATAGTTGTCGTGAACGCCCTGCAGCACCGCCGCAATGCGCTCCAGCCCCATGCCGGTGTCAATACTGGGCTTGGGCAGGCTGCCGGTAATCTCGCCCGCAGTCTGCTCGAACTGCATGAACACGAGGTTCCAGATCTCGATAAAGCGGTCGCCGTCCTCTTCCGGCGATCCCGGAGGGCCGCCCCAGATGTGATCGCCGTGATCGAAGAAGATTTCCGAACACGGGCCACACGGGCCATCATCGCCCATTGCCCAGAAGTTGTCCTTGGTCGCGATGCGGATGATGCGATCCTCGGGCAGGCCCGCGATCTTCTTCCACAGCTCGAACGCTTCGTCATCAGTGTGGTAGACAGTGGCGAGGAGCTTGTCCTTCGGCAGTCCCCATTCCTTCGTCAGCAGCGTCCACGCATGGGTGATCGCCTGCTCCTTGAAGTAATCACCGAACGAGAAGTTGCCGAGCATCTCGAAGAATGTGTGGTGCCGTGCGGTGTAACCCACATTGTCGAGATCGTTGTGCTTGCCCCCTGCGCGCACGCACTTCTGCGATGATGTCGCACGCGGCACGGCGCGGTTTTCAAGTCCCGTGAACACGTTCTTGAAGGGCACCATCCCGGCGTTCACGAACATCAGCGTCGGGTCGTTATAGGGCACCAACGGCGCAGACTGCACCACATCGTGCCCGGCCGAGCCGAAGTATTCCAGAAAGGAGCGGCGGATTTCGTTCGTCGAAGTCATGTTGCGCCGATTAGGCCAGCGTTCGGCGCGCTACAAGCACGTTTCATCCATTACGGTGATCGGACGAAGCTGTTACCAGCCAGGCCGCAGCAGGAAAGACCACCCGGTCCCCTTCCAGATGGCCTTCGACAAGGTCGCGCAGCCGCTGTTCGAGCGCAGGACGCTCATCTTCGGGCAAGGCGCGCAACGCCGGCGCGGCAGGTCCGATTCGCCGGAACAGGGCCAATGCTTCCTCTACGGGATCATCGCCCTGCCCTGCGACATAGCCGAAATCGACCGGCGTGAACGTGTGGTCATGCCATCCCACCATGCAGCGTCGCACATGATCCGGTTCCGCAAAGGCGAACGGTCCCGGCGCAAATGGCTGCGGCGCAGGCAAATCCCCCGGTGGCAAAAGTTCCGCGATGCGCGCTGCCCACGCATTGTCCGCTGCCTTTCGGAAACACGAAAACACCATGCGTGCGTCCGGCGCGGCAACTTCGGCCAGATGTGTAAAAGCCTGCGATGGATCGGGGAAAAACATCACGCCATGCCGTGACACATACAGATCTGGCCTTTGCACAGGCTGCCATTGCGTCGCGTCGGCGTACTCGAACCCCAAATTGGGTAAATCCGCACGCAAAGACGCTGCCTTGATCAGGTCTTCCGAAATATCAACGCCGGTAACGGTTGCCTCAGGCCGGGCGCTGGCCAGCGCGATCGAAAGCTCCCCTGCCCCGCAGCCCACATCGACAATTGTCTTCCCCGGCTGCTCACCAATTAGCGCAAGCAATTGCGGCGTCAGTTGGGCAAAGCTCGCATCCGTGCGCCGCCATTCTGCCGCCCAACTGCGGCCCACCGTGCCCATCCAGTCGCTTGCACCGGTCATCGCTTCACCTCACCGCTATTGGCCAAAATATGCGCCGCCCTTCTCCCGCGCACGCTGCCAGGCCGGGCGAGCGCGTATGGCCGCAACGAAAGCAGCGAGTTTCGGGAAGGTCTCCCCCGCCCCCTGCATCACTGCGATCTCCGCCGGAAAGCTGAGCATCACATCCGCCCCGGTCCAGCTATCGCCTATGAAATGGCCTGACGGGCGCAGGATCTGTTCCATGTAACCGAAATGGGCCGCAAGTTGTTCATTGATGCGCGGCTTCAACGGCGCAGCAGCATCGCCGAGCCGCGAGGTGTAGAGCTGCAACAGAATCGGCGTCATGGCCGATCCCTCGGCAAAGTGCATCAGTTCGAGATGGCGCAGTTCGTCATCCGATCCGGCTGCAGGCAGCCAAGTTTCCTTGCCATAGCGTTCGCACAGCACCTGCACGATCGCGCCCGATTCTTCGATCACCCGTCCGTCGATTTCCAGCAGGGGGGACTTGCCCAGCGGATGAATCGCTTTCAGTTCTGGCGGGGCAAGGTTCGTCACGGCATCGCGCTGATAGTGACGAAGCTCGTAGTCGACTCCCAGTTCTTCCAGCAGCCAGAGTATGCGCTGCGAGCGGCTGTTGTTCAGATGATGGACGACGATGCTCACAATGATTCTCCCGGCGAATTAACCGCAAGGTTAAACCGCAACCCTACGAACGCAAACGAAAAGCCCGCGCATTCCTGCCGGGGAACGCGCGGGCCTTTTGTCTGGCTGGCTCACCGGGATACCGGCTTGCCGCCCTGAAGATCAGTTGTCGTCGTCCGCGTCCGGGCCGACCATCAGACCTTCGGCAACCTCATCGGTGCGGCCACGAATCGCGGCTTCGATACGGCTGCAAATCTCTGGATTCTCGCGCAGGAAAGTCTTGGAGTTTTCACGCCCCTGCCCGATGCGGATCGAGTCATAGCTGAACCAGGCGCCCGATTTTTCAACCACACCGGCCTTCACGCCAAGATCGAGGATTTCGCCGATCTTGGAGATGCCTTCGCCATACATGATGTCGAACTCGACCTGCTTGAACGGCGGTGCCACCTTGTTCTTCACCACCTTCACGCGCGTGGCATTGCCCACGATCTCGTCACGATCCTTGATCTGGCCCGTGCGGCGGATATCGAGACGAACCGATGCGTAGAACTTGAGTGCGTTGCCGCCCGTCGTCGTCTCAGGGTTGCCGTACATCACGCCGATCTTCATGCGTAGCTGATTGATGAAGATCACCATGCAGCGCGAACGGCTGATCGAACCGGTAAGCTTGCGCAGCGACTGGCTCATCAAGCGGGCCTGCAAGCCAACGTGGCTGTCGCCCATTTCGCCTTCGATTTCAGCACGGGGCACCAGCGCGGCAACCGAATCGACCACCAGCACGTCGATCGCGTTCGAACGCACCAGCGTGTCGGTGATTTCCAGCGCCTGTTCACCCGTATCCGGCTGCGACACGATCAGTTCGTCAATGTTGACACCCAGCTTGCGGGCATAGACCGGATCGAGCGCATGTTCGGCATCGATAAAGGCTGCCGTGCCGCCTGTCTTCTGGGCTTCGGCAATGACGTGGAGCGCAAGCGTCGTCTTGCCCGAACTTTCTGGTCCGTACACTTCGATCACACGCCCACGCGGCAATCCACCCACGCCCAGCGCGATATCCAGCCCGAGCGAGCCAGTGGAAATCGCTTCCACCTGCATTGCCTCCTTGGACCCCAGTTTCATCGCCGAGCCTTTGCCGAACGCGCGGTCAATCTGTGCAAGGGCCGCTTCGAGCGCCTTCTGACGATCCATGTCCTTGATCTTACCTTCCTCGATGAGCTTGAGCTGAGCCGCCATGGC
>NZ_JBMLSM010000009.1:0-33043 GCF_049240505.1 Novosphingobium sp. | reverse complement strand
CATCGCCCTGCTCGTCGGTCAGACAGGCCCCTACCAGTCTTCCCGGCGAGCCGTCTACGGTTGGCTCCCTGTATTCAATCACATAACTCTTGACGGGCGTGTGCTCCACCATGTCCGCGAAATCCATCTCGTCCATAGCGGCCATCCCCCCGCCGGGATGGCGCACGGCGAGGTAACGCTGCAACAGTTCGAATTGTTCCGGCGTAGACCACGGCTTGCAGACATTCACTTCAAGATCGCGATTCCGCTTCCAGATGCGCTTCTGCGTGGAAGATGGCTGGAACGCTTCAGAGACGACCCTTACCGAAACGCAGGCCGTGCAATCAATGCAACTCGGGCGATAGGCCACCGTCTGGCTACGGCGGAAGCCGATGCGGCTAAGCGCATCGTTCAGCTCATCAGCATTCTGCCCCTTGAGTTCGGTAAACACCTTCCGTTCATTCCGCCCCGGCAGGTATGGGCACGGCGAAGGGCTGGTGACGAAGAAGCGGGGAAAGCGGACGGGCGCGGTCACGGCGTTGCGATTGCTCCTCAGGCCGGACTGTCCTGCCTGTCAGTAAGGAACATGCCCCAGCAGAAGCATTCGTAAAAGCCCCTTAACCATACCATCATCAGGGAATTTCCCCGGAAACCCTGCCGAAACGGCGGCAAAGCGCCAATCAATGCCGCCAGTCCGGTTACAGGACACTGCGCTTTCAAAAAGTTAACGCAGCGACAAACCGGATCAACCCAGTTCTACCTGCTCCACATCATATCCCTTGCCCCGCAGGCCTGCCACCAGCAGGTCGATCTGCTCACGATCGCGCGCCTCGCACTCGATCTCGGCCGTCAGTCCCTTGGCTGGAAGCGAAGTGAAGATGCGCTGGTGCCAAACTTCAAGGATGTTCACCTGATAGCGGTTGAACTCTTCCACCACCTTGAACAGCGCGCCGGGACGATCCTGCAATGTGATGCGCAACCGCCCCAGTCGCCCTGACCGCGCCAGATCGCGCAGCAGCACGTTGGCCAGCAAGCGCGTGTCGATATTGCCGCCGGTCAGCACCAGCCCGATCTTGCGCCCGGCAAAACGCTTCTTGTGCGTCATCAGCGCGGCAAGCCCCGCCGCGCCAGCGCCTTCGACCACGGTCTTTTCGATCTGCAGCAGCAGCGCCACCGCGCTTTCCAGCGCCGGTTCGCCCACCAGCACCACATCATCGACAATCTGGCCCAGCACAGCCGAGGTAAAGCTGCCCGGCTCCTTCACCGCAATGCCCTCGGCCAGCGTATCACCGCCGCAGGGCACTTCCAGATGCTTCAGCTTGGCGTACATCGATGGGAACAGCGATGCCTGAACGCCGACCAGCCCGATGGAAGGCTTCAGCGCACGTGCCGCCGTGCCCATGCCGGTCAGCAACCCGCCACCGCCGATAGGGATCACCAGCGCCTCAAGCTCGGGCACGTCTTCCAGCATTTCCAGCGCGACGGTGCCCTGCCCGGCGGCCACCTGCGGATCGTCGAACGGATGGACGAAGGTCAGCCCCAGTTGCCGCTCCATCGAACGCGCATGGGCATAGGCTTCGTCGAATGTCTCGCCCTCCAGCACCACATTGCCGCCCACGGCCTCGGTCTGCATGATCTTCACCGTCGGCGTCGTCTTGGGCATGACGATGGTAACGGGCACGCCCAGCCGCGTGCCATGATAGCTGAGGCCCTGCGCATGATTGCCAGCCGAAGCTGCAATCACGCCCCGCGCACGCTGTTCCTCGTCAAGCTGCAGCAGCGCATTCAGCGCGCCACGCTCCTTGTAAGCCGCAGTGAACTGCAGGTTTTCGAACTTGAGCCAGATTTCGGCCCCGGTAATCGCGCTCAATGTCTTGCTGTAGAGCGTCGGCGTGCGCACGACCTGCCCGGCAATCCGTTCCGCCGCCGCACGAACATCGGCGAGAGTCAGCAGGGCGTCCTGCGTTTCGGTCTTGAGCGCTATGTTTTCCATCGCCAGCGCCCTAACGGAAAGCGGCCTTCAAGAAAACCTCCGAGTGCCGGGCATTCTTTTCCGGGTCAGTCGGTTTCGCTTCGCCCGATCATCCGCCGGAACACCGCCACCGGCACCAGTGCGGCCATAATCGCCACCGTATCGGCCACCCAGTCCCGCCAGTCCGAATCGCGATAGAGCGAAGGAATGGCCTGGACCACTTCGATCCCCGCGCCCACCAGCGACAGCCAAAGCACCGCGCGCAGCAGCGGCAATCTTGGCCAGCCGATTCCGGCCAGCGCGGTCAGCGTAAAGAAGGCCAGCATATGCTGCACCTTGTCACCCAGATCTGGCCCCGGCAGTTGCGGCGGCTTGGGCAGCACGGCCATGACCAGTGCAAAGATCAGCGCAGGCCAGAACAAAAGCCGCGCGGCGCGGGAAAGCAGATGGAGCAATCGTTGCATCGCAGGCGCTTATGGTGCGCCGCAGAAGGACTCGCAAGGTGCCACAGGGCTGGCACCACGCCCGAAACCGGATATGAAGCACCGCATGACTGATGAAACCACGATCGCTTCACCCCGGAACGTTTCGTTCCTTGGCCTCGGCACGATGGGTGGCGCGATGGCCCGCCATCTGGGCAAGGCTGGCCACCATCTGACCATTTACAATCGCACGCCCGCGCGCGCCGAAGCATGGCAGGCCGCCCACCCCGGCCTTGCCGCCCGCGTGGCCGGCAGCCCGGCAGAAGCCGCCGATGGGGCGGATGTGGTGATCACCTGCGTTGGCAATGACGATGATCTGGCCGATGTCGTGCTCAGCCCCAATGGCGCATTTTCCACGCTCAAGCGCGGCGCGCTCTATATCGATCACACCACTGTTTCCGCCCGCATCGCCCGGCAGATCGCGGTCGAAGGACGCGACAAGGAACTGCTCTGCGTGGATGCGCCCGTCACCGGTGGCCAATCTGGCGCGGAAGCCGGAACGCTTGCCATCATGTGTGGCGGCAGCGCCAAGGCGGTTGACGCCGCTCGCCCGATCCTTGCCGCTTATGCCAAGCGCGTGGTTCATGTCGGCAAATCGGGCGCGGGGCAGACCGCCAAGATGGCCAATCAGATGTGCATTGCAGGCGCACTCGCTGGCCTTTCCGAAGCAATCCGCTTCGCGCAGATCGCCCACCTCGATCTCGACAAGGTGTTCGAAGCCATATCCGGCGGCGCAGCGCAATCCTGGCAGATGGACAACCGTTTCCACACGATGGCGAAGGACGAATTCGATTTCGGCTTTGCGGTGGACTGGATGCGCAAGGATCTGGGTCTTGCAATGGACGAAGCCCGCAACCTTGGCGCAAGCGTGCCGGTGACCGCGCTCGTAGATCAGTTCTATGTCGATGTGCAGGCGATGGGATATGGCCGTGAAGACACGAGCGCGCTGATCCGCCGCTTGCCGCACCGGAAGAGCAAGGCGTGAAATTGATGCGCTCCGCTCTGGCAGCACTGCTGCTCACCGCCTCTCCCGTAGCCCTTGCCGATACGCTGATCGATAACGTTTCAGGCCGCGCCATCGGCACAAACGGCCAGATCGAACAGTTCACCGGTCTGCTGTTCGACGATGCCGGCATGGTAAAGCGCGTGATCCGCAGCGGCGACAAGAAGCCGAAGCCACGCAGGGAATATCAGTACCATATCGATGGCAAGGGCCGCGTCATGCTGCCCGGCATGATTGATGCCCACGCTCATGTGATGGGCATGGGTTTCGCCGCTCTGAGCCTTGACCTGTCGGAAACCACCTCGTTCGCGCAGGCGCTGAACCTCATCGGCAAATTCGCAGCCGAACACCCGGACCGTCCGTGGATCGTCGGGCGCGGTTGGAATCAGGAAAAGTGGGGTCTGGGCCGCTTTCCCACGGCCGCTGAACTCGATGCCGTAACCGGTGACCGTCCTGTCTGGCTCGAACGGGTCGATGGCCACGCCGGATGGGCCAACAGTGCCGCGCTCAAGGCCGCAGGCGTAACCGCCGCCACGAAAGCCCCTGCAGGCGGCAGCATTGAACGAGGGCCGGATGGCGCACCATTGGGTGTTCTGGTCGATGCCGCGATGGAGCTCATCGCCGCAAAAGTGCCACCACCGCGCGCCGAAGACCGCGACGTAGCTTTCGCCACCGCGCAACAGATGTTGTTCAAGCGCGGCGTGACCGCCGTGGCTGACATGGGCACATCGATCGAGGACTGGCAGACCTACCGCCGCGCGGGCGATGCCAACCGGCTCTACGTGCGGGTCATGGCCTATGCGGCAGGCAATGATCAGATGACGCTGATCGGCGGTCCCGGCCCCTCGCCCTGGCTCTATCAGGACCGGTTGCGGCTGAACGGAGTTAAGCTCTATCTCGATGGCGCGCTGGGATCGCGCGGCGCTTGGCTCAAAGCACCTTATGCCGATGCTCCGGCCACGCGCGGGTTGCCGCAACTGAACCAGACCCAGCTTGGCAACCTGATGAGCCGCGCCGCGATGGACGGCTTTCAGATCGCCGTCCACGCCATCGGCGATGAAGCCAACGCCACGGTTATCGGCGCAATCAACGATTTGTCGGAAACCTACAAGGGTGACCGACGCTGGCGCGTGGAGCATGCCCAGATCGTCGATCCCAAGGACTTTGCGAAGTTCGCCAGAAGCGGGGCCGTCGCCTCGATGCAGCCCGTTCACCAGACCTCGGACCGCCTCATGGCCGAAGCACGGCTTGGGCCGGATCGCCTTGCGGGAGCCTATGCGTGGAAGTCTCTGAAATCGGCAGGCGTGCGTCTCGCCTTCGGATCGGACGCACCGGTAGAACTGGCCGATCCCTGGGCTGGCCTTGCCGCCGCGATCAGCCGTGAAGGACCGGATGGTCAACCCGCTGGCGGTTGGCAACCTCAGGAACGCCTTGCCCCGGCAGAAGCTCTATCGGCTTACACCGCCGATGCCGCATGGGCTGGCTTTGCCGAAAGCAAATTCGGTCGCCTAGCCCCCGGCCTGCGCGCGGATTTCGTGCTGGTGGATGTCGATCCGCTCACTGCCAGCGCCGCACAGGTCCGCGCCACGAAGGTCAGCGAAACGTGGATCGGTGGCGGGCGCGTATGGTCAGCGGAAGAGGGAACTGCCGCTGGCAAACCTGCAACGAATTAGGGACCAGGATTTTGGCGACTGTGCCACTTGCAGCGCGGGCGACGCAAACCCTCCCCGCTGCGACTAATCTCACCTTCGGTTCGATAAGTCTCGCTCCCCTCCCTTAAGGGAGGGGCCGGGGGTGGGTGTACAGCGGCAGATTTTGCAAACGGGATATTCGTCAAAAATCACGGAAGAAGCGGTGTCGCCTGCCCCGCAGCCATTTCCGCCGCCTTCTCCGCTTCTTCCTCGGCGCGGCGCTTGGCATCAGCCTTTTCGGTGAAGCGCATCAGGATCAGTGTTCCTTCGAACAGGAACAGCAGCGGGATCGCCAGCATCAGCTGCGAAACCACGTCTGGCGGGGTCGCCACGGTTGCCACCGCAAAGATGCCCACGATCACATAGCGCCGCGCCGTGACCAGTTGCGCCCGGCTGACAATGCCTGCCCGGTTTAGCAGCATCAGCAGCACCGGCAGCAGAAAGCTGATGCCGAACGCCAGAATGAACTGCATCACAAGGCTGAGATAGTCGCCTGTGCCCGGCAGCGCTTCCAGTTGCAGCCCGCCCTTGTTCCCTTCAAAACCGAGGAACCACTTGAACGCGGTTGGCATGACAATGAAGTAGGCAAGGCTTGCCCCCATCGTGAACAGGATCGGCGTGGCGAACAGGAACGGCAGAAACGCCCGCTTTTCTTTCGCGTACAGACCCGGCGCAACGAACGCCCAAAGCTGATTGGCGATAACCGGGAAGCTGACCAGAAATGCCGCAAACATCGACACCTTCAGCTCCACGAAGAACGCTTCGTAAAGCTTGGTGTAGATCAGCTTGCCCTGCCCCGGCGGAAAGGCATGGACCAGCGGCTGGGCAAGGATCGCAAAGATATCGTCGGCAAAATAGAAGCTTACCGCGAATGCAACCGCCAGCGCATAGACGCAGCGCAGCAACCGCGTGCGCAGTTCCAGCAGGTGATCGAGCAGCGGTGCCTGCGTTTCGTCGATATCGCGGATCATGGCTGCGATGCCTCCGGCTTCACTGGCTGCTCGGGCGGCATCGGCCCGACCATCACCGGATCAGACGCAGCAGTTGGCACATCCGAAGGTAACGGTGTCGGGAACGGATCGTTCTGGTCGGCGGCGGCATCAGGCGTTTGCCCTGCAGCAGCAGCGGCCTCTTGCGCCTCTGTTTCGCGCATGATCCGCTCGTTCTGCTCCTTCCACTTCTTCTCCATCTCTTCCATTTCCGCCTCGCGGATCATGGTTTCGATGCCAGCCTTGAAGTGGTTGGAAACGCGGCGCATTTTTGCCACCCAACGGCCTGCGGTGCGCAGGGCGAGCGGCAAGTCCTTCGGGCCGATCACCACGATCGCCACGATGACCAACACCAGAAGTTCGGACGCGCCGATATCGAACACGGCTATAGCGCCTTTATATCAGCGGGTTACTGGGCCTGATCGGTCGACGTCGGAGCAGGCGCTGGCGCGACGGGCGGCGGGGTCTGCTGCTGGATCTGGGCGGGCGGCGGCGTGACGGGCTTGTTGTCCTCGTCGTTCATACCCTGCTTGAAGCTTTTGATACCCTTGCCGAAATCGCCCATCATCTCGGAAATGCGGCCACGGCCAAAGAGGACCAGCACGACCAGCGCCAGCACGATAATGTGCGGAAGGGAAAGACCACCCATGTCACTAACTCCTTTGCGCCCCTAGATAGGGACGGCGCGCCCCACTTGCCAGCTATTCCGCACTTTCTTCGTCACGCGGAACAGCGTCTCCCGTGTCCGCATCATCGCCGCCCGTCAAGACGGCAAACGCCTCCTCGATGGGATCGAGCAGCCCAGCAGCGCGCAGTTCCTCGATTCCGGGCAGATCACGGCGTGATTGCAGGCCGAAATGCGTGAGAAATTCGGGGGTTGTCGCATAAATCGTAGGCCGCCCCGGAACTTCGCGCCGCCCGGCAATACGTATCCAGCCCGCCTCCAGCAGCACGTCCAGAGTGCCCTTTGCGGTCTGCACGCCGCGAATCGCTTCGATTTCGGCACGGCTGACGGGTTCGTGGTAGGCGACGATCGCAAGCGCCTCGGTTGCCGCGCGCGAAAGGCGTCTTGGCTCTTCCTTTTCGCGGCGCAGCAGGTGGGCCAGATCAGGGGCTGTCTGGAAGTGCCAGCGGCCTCCCCGCTCCACCAGATGGATGCCTCGGTGCGCGTAGGTGCATTTCAGTGCACTTAAGGATGCACGCACATCTGCCCCTTCCAGATGGGCAGAAATCTCTTGTTCCGTAAGGGGTTGCCCGGCCGCAAACAGCGTGGCCTCAACCGCGCGCTCAAGATCGTCAGGCTGCGTCATGCCGCTCGTCCTGAACCTGCCGAAGGAGCCGCCCTCAACATCAGCGGCCCGAATGCCTGATCCTGCGCGATTTCCGCCCTCCCCTGCTTGGCCAGTTCCAACGCCGCAAGGAAACTCGATGCGAGCGCCGATTTGCGCAGTTGGGGATCGCCATCAAGTGGCAGAAACGCCCGCAGATCGGTCCATTCCACCGCGACACCCAACATCTTCGCAACACGCGCCAGCGCTGCATCCAATGTCATCACCGCACGTTCGCGAACCATGTGGACCACTGGCTGATTGCGTTGCTTGATCGCGCCATAGGCTTGGATCAGCGAAAAAATATCGCATTTCCACAAGGCCTTGCGATCAACGCGCAGCCCCTCTGGCGCGCCCCGCACAAACACTTCACGCCCGATCCTGTCCCGCGCCATCAGCCGGGCGCCCGCCTCACGCATCGCGCCCAGCCTTTGCAGCCGCAACTGCAGCTTCAGCGCCAGTTCTTCGGGGCTTGGCTGCACTTCAGGATCACGCGGCAACAGCAGCAGCGATTTGAGATAGGCCAGCCACGCCGCCATCACCAGATAGTCAGCCGCCAGTTCCAGCTTCAGCGCCTTGGCCTGATCGATATAATCGAGATACTGGCCAACCAGTTCAAGTATTGAGATTTTCCGAAGGTCCACCTTCTGCCGCCGGGCCAGTTCCAGCAGCAGGTCGAGCGGGCCTTCCCAGCCATCAAGTTCCAGATAGAGCGCGGCGTCCCCACTTTTCGCAGACGCGACGCCACCCCATTCGGCCTCATCACCGAACAGCATGGGTTCGGCGAGATCATCCATCAGGCGAGGCTCAGCAATCGGTCGCGCGTGGCGAGCAGGGCGTGCTGCTGGCCAAGATCGGCAGGGCCATCGAAAGAAGCAGTCGGGGCGAGCGCACGTTCGAGCCGCTCCGCCGTCTTCGCGCTCATGGGGGCCAGCGCATTGGCGATGCCGACCATATCGTCCATCTTGGCCCAGCAATTCAAAGCAATGTCGCAACCCGCCGCTTGAGCGCGGGCGGCGCGATCGGGCACCGCACCACCCAGCGCCTGCATATCGAGATCGTCGGTCAGCAGCAGGCCGTCGAAACCGATGGACTTGCGGATGATCTCATCGATCACGAAAGGCGACAGCGTGGCAGGATTTTCCGCATCCCATGCGGTGAAGCGCAAGTGCCCGGTCATGCCGATGGTCGCGTCTTTCAGCGTGCGGAACGGCGCAAGGTCCGCCTCCAATTCCTCTGCCGTAGCGGTGACCAGCGGGGTTTCCTTGTGACTATCGACAAGCGAGCGCCCATGCCCCGGCATGTGCTTGACAACGCCCGCAATTCCCGCGCGCGCCAGGCCATCGAGCGTCGCCCGCCCCAGTGCGGCAACGCGCATCGGTTCGGTGCCGAACGCACGGTCCCCGATCACATCATGCGCTCCGGGTTGGCGCACATCGAGCAGGGGCAGGCAATCAACGCTGATCCCGGCCTGGGCCAGATCAAGCCCCAGCGCATGGGCATTCGCCCGTGCCGCCTCAATCGCGCTGGCGGGGGCGATTCCGTAAAGCCGGTCGAACGCTTCGCCGGGCGGATAGGGCAACCAGACCGGCGGTTTCATCCGCGCAACACGACCGCCCTCCTGATCGATGCAGATGAACGTGCGGTCCCGTCCGTGAAGGCTGCGCAAATCGTCGGTCAACGCGCGAACCTGTTCGCGGGTTTCGACGTTGCGACCGAAGAGGATGTATCCAGCAGGATCGCAATCGCGGAAAAACGCGCGTTCGTCGTCGGTCAGGACCGGGCCGGACAGGCCGAAGATGGCGGGTAGCATGGGGTTTGGTTCGCGCAGGCAAGCGGGTTTTGCAAGGGCGGTTGCGGCGAAGGTGGGGGAAAAGGCGGCGCGTTCCTGCCCCTCCGTCAGCCCTGCAGGCTGCCACCTTCCCATTTGCACTTCGTGAAAACGGGGAGGATTTGCTGATTGCTCCTCCCCATTTTTCCGCAGGACAAATGGGGAGGTGGGCGCGCCGTCAGGCGCGGTCGGAGGGGTTTATCAGCGCTTTACCTGACATTTAAGCCCACTGGCCTGCAATTTGCGGCACAGGGCATCGGCGGCGGCGGCATCGCCAGCGACGGCTTGCAGGCGATAGACGGTGCCGATGTCGGCCTTGCCTTCGATCACGCGGTGGGAAAGACCCTTGAGCGCTTCGTGGTTGCCGAGCAGCTTTTGCCAGCCGGCTTCGGCGGTGGCCTTTGACGAGAATGCGCCAACCTGCACACCAACGCCGCCCGTGGCCGGTGCAGCAGCGGCAGGTGTTGTCGAAGCAGCAACGCTGGGCTTGGCCGATGGCGACGCAGCAGGGGCGGGCGAAGCGGAATTGGCGAGGTTGGCCGAAGGCTTTTGCCCCTCGCTCACCTTGAAGCTGGAATCGCCGGTTCCGGCAAAGGTCTTGCCGCCTGGATCCTTGGGCGCGACCTTGTACGGCTCCTTGCTGGCTTCGATCAGGCTGCCATCGGCATTGTTGGCCACCGAATTGCGGCTGCTGGCGTACCAGATACCGCCAACAAGAGCTGCCAGCACAAGCAGACCCATCACGGCAAATCCGATCAGGCGGCCATTCCCGCTATCTTCCTCTTCGCCATCAACATCATCGGCGCTTTCGAGCCAAGGCAGACGCTCTTCATCGCCAAGGGCGAGGCGCTGATCGCCGATCGGATCGGTCGCAATCTCTTCAACCAGATCGTCGGCCTGGGGTGTTGCAGCTCCTGCTACATCAACGCTGCCGAGCGCACGGCGTGCCGCAGCAGCGGCATCGCTTGCTGCTTCACGCGCTTCATCCGCCATTCCATCCAGTTCCTCGGACACATTGAACGGCTTCAGGCCTTCTGGCTGAAGCATCGTTTTCTTGTCCCAGTCGGTTTGGTCGTTATCGCCCTGCATGTCTTGTCCCTGCCCCAATAATCCGGTGACGTCAGAGTTCTTCCGCAGCCTCAACGCCAAGCAGCGCGAGACCATTGCGGATTACCTGCCCGATTTGTGCGGCAAGGAAAAGGCGAGCTGCGGTCAAAGCGGAGTCATGTGCCACAATGAACCGCTTCTCGGGCCGGTCATTCCCCAGATTGTAATAGGAATGGAAGGCCGACGCGAGATCGTGGAGGAAGAAGGCGATGCGGTGCGGCTCACGCGCCACGGCGGCAGCTTCGACCGTGCGCGGGAACTGCGCCGCCAGCTTTACCAGCGCCAACTCTTCCTCACCCAGCAGGCTGAGATTTTCCGCTGAAGGAACAAAGCCTTCATCCGCACCCTTGCGAATGTTCCGGCAGATGCGCGCGTGGGCATACTGCACATAGAACACCGGGTTGTCCTTGCTGGCTTCGACCACTTTGGCGAAATCGAAGTCCATCTGGGCATCGGGTTTGCGGGTGAGCATGGTGAAGCGCACCACATCCTTCCCAACTTCGCCCACCACATCAGCAAGCGTTACGAAAGTCCCGGCCCGCTTCGACATTTTCACCGGTTGGCCATCGCGCAGAAGCTGCACCATCTGCACCAGCTTGACCTCGAAAGGCTTTGCGGTGCCGCCATCGGCGCTGGTGAGCGCGGCGACAGCGGCCTTGATCCGCTTTACCGTGCCTGCATGGTCCGCCCCCCAGATATCCACCAGCGCATCGGCGTTCTGGGCTTTCTGGAAATGATAGGCGAGGTCCGCGCCGAAATAGGTCCATGCGCCGTTCGATTTCTTGATCGGACGGTCCTGATCGTCTCCGAACCTGGTAGAGCGGAACAGCGGCAGCTCTACCGGCTCCCAGTCTTCCAGCGTCTTGCCCTTGGGCGCTTCGAGCTGACCATCGTAGACCAGATCGTGCGCGCGCAACCACTGTTCGGCGGCATCGACGTTGCCCGATGCCTGTAGTTCCGCTTCGGACGAGAAAAGATCGTGGCGGATGCCGAGCGTGGCAAGATCGGCGCGGATCATGTCCATCATCGCCGCAACCGCGCGAGTGCGGAACAGGATCAGCCAGTCTGCTTCGGGAGCGGCGGCATATTGGTTGCCAAATTCTGCGGCGAGTGCCTGACCCACGGGGGCGAGGTAATCACCCGGATAGAGACCTTCGGGAATCTCGATGGTTTCGCCCAGCGCTTCGCGATAGCGCATGTGGACCGAGCGGGCGAGCACATCGACCTGTGCGCCCGCATCGTTGACGTAGTATTCCTTGATGACCTTATGCCCGCTGTAAGCGAGCAGATCGGCCAGAGCATCGCCCACCACGGCGCCACGGCAATGGCCCATATGCATCGGGCCGGTAGGATTGGCCGAGACGTATTCGACGTTTACAACCTTGCCGCCACCCATCTGCGAACGGCCATAATCGCCCGCGCTTTGGGCGATCAGCGCCAGTTCGCCGCGCCACGCGTCGTCCGTCAGGCGCAGGTTGATGAAGCCGGGACCGGCGATCTCGGCAGAGACGACGCGCGGTTCCTTTTCCAGTTCGGCAACCAGCGCGGTGGCAAGCGCGCGCGGGTTGGTTCCTGCAGGCTTGGCCAGCACCATCGCGGCATTGGTGGAAAGATCGCCGTGGCTGGGATCGCGCGGCGGTTCGCACGTCACCGCGCCTCGTGGCAGACCGGCAGGCAGCGTGCCTGCGGCTTCGAGCGCGGTCAGCGCAGTGTCGATTACCGATGCGAAATCGGCGTGAAGGTTGATCCGGGCGTCAGTCATGGCCGCGCGGTTAGCCCAATCGCGGCTTTAGCGAAAGGGCGGTGTGTGCCGCTTGCGCTTACTTGCGAACGTTGTACTGCAATTGGGCGTCGGTGAGCTGGAAACCGACGAGCAGTTCGAAATTGGCGCGGGCCAGCGCAGCCTTCACATCGGGCTGCGAAAGCGGATCGACGGCAGCGTCCTGATCGCCTGCGCGACGCTTGCGCGTGATGCGGCTCACCACATCTTCGGGCAGCGCAGCCTCGGCCTTGTCAACATAGGCGGCGCCCTGCGCCTTGGCGCTGGCGCGGGCCTGACCATCGGCAAATTCGATCACGACCTTGCCCAGCCGCTTGGCAACGACAGTGTTGCCGCCGCGGATCACGGTCGAGAAATAGGGCAGTTCCACCCGGCGTGCGCCGCTGGTGTTGGCGCGGCGGGCAAGAACGTCGAAGCTGGCGACGGAGTAGAGCTTTTCACCTTCGGAACACTGCGCACGAAGGTTCGTGATCACCGCTTCGACATCGATCGCTGCCGAATCGGTCCGGTCGGGCGAAGTGAAGGTCGTGACGTCGCCGGTGTAATCAGGAATACCCACGCGCGGGCACGGATCACGCAGCGCGGTGACGCCGACAGCATCGTCCACCACCAGTTCGCCGCGCTTTCCGCCGCAGCCGCCAAGCGCCAGCGCCACCACAAGCGGAGCGCCCAGAAGGGCGAGACGGCGGGCGGATGCGTTCATGGGCACTGTCTATCCTTAGATCACGGCGGCGCGCGCGGCACCGGAATTTGCGCCACCTCTAATCGCCGCAATGGCTTTCGGCAATGGCGGTGGGCTGCGCTTGCTGCTAAGTGCCGCTGCATGAACGCCAGCTTGCCAGATATCGCCGCCGAAACGGCCCCTTTACGCCTGCTTATCGCCGCACCACGCGGCTTCTGCGCCGGGGTGGACCGCGCGATAGAGATCGTTGAGCGCGCGATCGATCGTTATGGTGCTCCGGTCTATGTACGGCACGAAATCGTCCACAACCGCTTTGTGGTGGATGGGCTGAAAGCCAAAGGCGCGGTTTTTGTGGAAGAACTGGATCAGGTGCCCGATGGCGCACCGGTGGTCTTTTCCGCGCATGGCGTGCCGAAAGTGGTGCCACAGAACGCCAGCGCGCGCGGGCTGGACTGGCTGGATGCCACTTGCCCTCTGGTGAGCAAAGTGCATCGTCAGGCCGAACGGCAGGTTGAAGCCGGGCGACACATCCTGTTCATCGGCCACAAGGGGCATCCCGAAGTGATCGGCACGATGGGTCAGGTGCCTGAAGGCACGATCACACTGGTCGAAACGGTGGACGATGTGGCCGGGCTGACATTCGGTGTGGATACCCCGCTGGCGTTCCTCACGCAGACCACCCTTTCGGTAGACGATACGGCGGAAATCGTGGCTGCCTTGCAGGCAAAGTTCCCGCAGATCGTGGGACCGAAGGCTGAGGATATCTGCTATGCCACATCCAACCGGCAGGCTGCCGTCAAGGCTATTGCCGAGGAGTGCCAGCTGCTGCTGGTGATCGGCGCACCGAACAGTTCCAATTCGCTGCGACTGGTCGAAGTGGCAGAGCGTCTGGGCACACCTTCACGGCTGATCCAGCGGGCAAGTGAGATCGACCCGGCATGGCTGCACGGCGTGACCACGCTGGGGCTGACGGCAGGGGCCTCTGCCCCCGAAGTTCTGGTGCGCGAAGTGGTGCAGCGGATCGGGGAGTTGCGGCCCGTTGCCGAAGAGACGGTGACCACCGCCGAAGAAAAGATGGTGTTCAAGCTGCCGCGCCAGCTTCTCGACTAAGGCCCTGAAGACATGGCGGTTTACACCCAGATCGGCGCGGAAGAAATGGCCGCGCTTGTGAACGAATTTGACGTGGGCGAACTGGTTTCGGCCAAGGGCATTGCCGAAGGCGTTTCGAACAGCAACTGGCTGCTGGAGACGACCGGCAGGGACGGAAGCGGTGCGCGCTTCATCCTGACGATGTACGAATTCCGTATCGAGCTTGAGGATCTGCCCTACTTCCTCTCGCTGCTGGACCACCTTGCCGCAAAGGGCTGCCCGGTGCCGCGCACGATCCATGATCGCGAAGGCGCGCTCTATCGCAGGCGCGGGGAAAAAGCGCTGGCGCTGATCGAGTTTCTGCCAGGCATTTCGGTGAGCGAACCGACCGTGGGACAGGCCCGCGCCGTGGGCGCAGCGCTGGCGCAGATGCACGCGGCGGCGGCGAATTATGCAGGCACGCGCGCGAACGGTATGGGGCTGGCGGAATGGCAGCGGCTGTTCGACGAATGCGGCGAAGATGGGCTTGCGGCGATCGATCCGGCGCTGGCCGGGTTGGTGGCTGAACATCTGCCGAAGGTTTCCGCCGCGTGGCCCACCGATCTGCCGCGTTCGGTCATCCATGCCGATCTTTTCCCCGACAACGTGCTGATGCTGGGTGACAAGGTTACCGGGCTGATCGACTTCTACTTCGCCTGCAATGACCTGATGGCGTATGATGTGGCGGTAACCCATGCGGCATGGTGCTTCGATGCCACCGGACGCACGTTCAGCACCGATCTTTCGAGGGCACTGCTGGAAGGTTACGAAGGTGTCCGCCCGCTGTCCGCTGAAGAGCGCGCCGCCCTGCCCTTGCTGGCGCAGGGCGCAGCGCTGCGTTTTGCATCAAGCCGTGCCTATGACTGGCTGAACACGCCCGCCGATGCGCTGGTGATGCGCAAAGACCCAATGGCATTTGCCCGCCGGCTGGAGTTCTATGCCGCCAATCCCGAGGTTTTCGCGTGAAGCACGTCGAAATCTTCACTGACGGCGCGTGCAAGGGCAACCCCGGCAAAGGCGGTTGGGGCGCACTGCTGCGCATGGGCGAGCACGAAAAGGAAATGTCCGGCTCCGAGAAAGAGACGACCAACAACCGCATGGAACTGATGGGCGCGATTCAGGCGCTGCAGGCACTTAAGCAGCCTTGCCGGGTCACGCTCCATACCGACAGCAAGTATGTGCTGGACGGCATCACCAAGTGGGTTTTCGGCTGGCAGAAGAAGGGCTGGAAAACCGCCGATAACAAGCCGGTGAAAAATGAAGACCTCTGGCGCGCGCTGGTGGATGCGGTGCGCCCGCACAAGATCGAATGGGTCTGGGTAAAAGGCCACGATGGCCACCCGGAGAACGAGCGCGTGGACAAGCTGGCGAGCGACGCTGCGATTGCGGCTTAACGCTTGCCGTATGGCGCCCCCGCGAAGGCGGGGCCTCAATCGATTTACACTGATTTTCCGTACCAACACCGAGGCCCCCGCCTTCGCGGGGGCGCGGGATTGTTAGGCTGGTTTCAGCCTGCAGTCGTGTCCACCACTTCGGCACCGGGACCGTTTTTCAGGATGGATTCAATCGCGTTCTTCGCGCTGGCTTTGCTCTTGTAGCCTTCGGTCCAGAAGATCGGTTCACTGTTGTGGCAGAAATAGGCGACGAATTCGCCAGCCTTGTTTTCACGGATTTCAAAACGGTGGGCCATCGTGATTCCCCTTGGTTGATCCGAGGTCGAAACTATCACGCCAACGGGCACCGCAAAGTGCCAATCCGATCCTATACGGCCCAGAAACGTGAAGGCGAATATATATTGGCGTCAATCTCGGCGGTTAGCCCGTCGTGCGGCAAGCCCAGCAGCAATTGCGCCCCCAACCGTGCGGCAGCAGGTGCAGTCTGGATACCGAAACCGCCCTGCCCTGCGAACCAGAAAAAGCCAGGAACTGTGGGATCGTAACCATAGACCGGCAGACGGTCGGGCGCAAAAGAGCGCAACCCGGCCCACCGGCGTTCGAGCGCCTCGATCTTCCAGTCGACGACCTGTTCAAAACGGTCGATGGCGATGGCGACGTCGAGCTCTTCGGGTGCGGCATCGCCAGCCACGTCGGGAATCTCGTCATGCGGCGAAAGCCAGAGGCGGCCACCTTGCGGCTTGAAGTAGAAATCGCCGTTTACACCAAAGGTCAGTGGCAGGTTGTCGACCGGTGCAGGTTTTGTGCGTAGTTGTACGATTGTTCGGCGCAAGGGCTGGATGCCGAGCGGCCGCCCGCCAGCGAGACTGGCGAGGGTATCCGCCCACGCTCCGGCGGCGTTGGCCACGATGGGCGCACGCGCTTCACCATCCGCCCACGCGATACGCCAAAAGTTACCTTCTCGCTCCAGGCACTCTACCCGCGCCCTGACGCGCAAGACGGTGCCAGTTCGCTTCGAGGCAGCCAAATAGTGCTGGTGCAATCCAGCGACGTCGATGTCTGCGCACTCAGCCTCCCAAGCACCGACAACCCATTCGGGCCGCAATCCCGGTACGCGCGCCAGAAGATCGTTACGATCAAACAGTTTCAGCGTTGCTCCGACTTCGCCGAACATTTCAACGAAGGCTTCAACCTTCTCACGGTCCGCTGCTTGACCGATGTGCAGAGCGCCGCGAGGAGCCAGAAATCCTCCTTCTCGCAAAGCCCGCCCCGAGGCCATAGTCAGAGGGAAAACTCCCGGCCCGCCGTAAGTCTTTTCCCAGAACGCAGCGGAGCGACCTGTGGTATGATAGCCGGGAGTATCCTCGGCCTCGACCAGAAGCACGCGCGCGTGCGGTGCGCATTCGGCGGCAAGGCTGGCTCCCGCCATCCCTGCCCCGATGATCGCAATATCGAAATCGCTGGTGAATTGGCTCACGCAATCGCATCCTGCTGGATCGCAGGCGCAAGCCGGTCGAGAAAATCGTCTATCGTCCACATAACCTTGTCGCGCACCGCATCGGCCTCGCGCAGGAGTTCATGCCGCGCCTCGCGTCCCCAAACTACCAGTTGCGCGCGTGGGAGGCGTCGTGCGGCCTGCTCGATCGCGCGCGATGAAACGAGGCCATCGTATCTGGCCGACAGTAGCAGGACCGGCTGCTCAACGCCCTCAAGCACGCCCGGCGCATCCACCGCCAGCATCGATGCATAGGCCCGTTCCACCCAGCGCCACGATCCCGGCCCCATGCCCAGATAAGGGCGCACGGTCTTCCAGTGCGCTTCATCGGCATAGCGGGCCTCGTCATGCGTCAGCAGCGTGCTGCGCGCGGCCAATGTAGCGCCGGGCTTTTCGCTGATCTTCCACGCCATGCGTTCGGGATCACCGAATCGGCACATCGCCTGCGCCACCTTGTGCAGCAGCCGATTCGGCCCCGGCGTGAGGAAGCCGAGCATGGGCGCGCTCAAAACCACCGCAACAGGGTTAATTCTTTTTTCCGCGACACTACGCAGCACCAGATGCCCACCCATCGAATGGCCGATGATCACATGTGGCGCGGGCGTGGTCGCGATCCAGTCTTTCCAGAAGGCCGCAAGGTCATCCAGCCAGACCGAAAAGTCGGCAACATGGCCAATATCGGGATGGCCGGAAAGCCTGCCCGAACCAGCCTGCCCGCGCCAGTCCAGCGCGGTTACACGCCAGCCTTCACCATGCCAATAGTCAAGCGATTCCAGATACTTTTCATAGAAATCGCCCCGCCCCGGCAGGAAAAGGATCGAGCCGCGCGGACCGTCTTCCGCTTCGCTGCCCCCCCTGCCTGGCCAATCGATCCGGCGGATCGCATGACCATCAGTTGCGTACCACACCGCCTCTGTCGCCGCGGGCGGAATCACCCTGCGATCGATACCACCTGCCATGTCCGATTCCATGCCGAAGCGCCTTCTCCTGCGCAATTCCGCGCCAAGGTTTGGTTACCGTTTGGTAAGTGATTGTCCCGTATGCCCCGAACCATGCAGGGGAACTTCATCGTTTACGGACTGGTCGGAGCATTGGCAATCGCGCTGCTGGTTGCGGCCTTCACCGATATCCGTCGTCGTCAGATCGACAACTGGCTGAACGCTGCCATCGCGTTGGCCGCGCCTGCCTATTGGTGGGCTGCGGGCCTCGCAGTCTGGCCCGACATGGTGATGCAGCTTGGCCTTGCCCTGCTGACCTTCGTGGTTCTGGCCGGACTTTTCGCGCTCAAGCTGATGGGCGGTGGCGATGTGAAGCTGCTTTCGGCGCTGGCGCTGTGGATCGCGCCGATGACCTTCCTGAAGCTGCTGCTGATCATGTCACTGATCGGCGGCGCGCTGACCATCCTGATGGCGATGTGGCACTTCACCGTGACCCGCCGCCGGGATGCCAAGATCCCCTACGGCGTCGCCATCGCCGCTGCGGGCCTGATCACGCTGGCCCCCGTGCTGGAGGCCGGATGGCGCTCCGTTACGGGAGCATGAACGGAATATCACAAATTTTAACCATTTTGCCCGAGACATGCGGGCCGGACTTTAAAGGGCGGGACAAGTAGTCATGGACAAGAGGAAGCTGATGCTGCTGGTGGGGGCGCTGATCGTCGCGATCGGCACGGCCTTCGCGGCCAGGAGCCTTTTCGCCGGCGCATCGACGCCTCAGGCAGAAGCTGCGGCCAAGGTGCCGATGGGGGCCAAGGTCCTTGTCGCCCAGCGCGCCCTGCCCATCGGCACGATCATCACCGCCGATGCGATCAACTTCCAGGCCTGGCCCAAGGACATGGTGCAGGATGCCTACTTCGTCGAAGGCGAAGCGGACATGCAGAAACTGCTCGGCACCGTGGTGCGCAATCCCATTACCGCAGGCGAACCGGTGACCAAGGGCAACCTCGTTTCGCCCGGCGATCGTGGTTTCCTTGCCGCCGCACTCGGGCCGGGTATGCGCGCCGTTACCATTCCGGTATCAGCCCGCACCGGCGTTGCAGGCTTCGTCTTCCCCGGTGACCACATCGACCTCGTGCTGACGCAGACGATCAAGAGCCAGGGCGAAGGTATGGCGCTGAAGGCATCGGAAACGATCCTCAAGAACCTCCGCGTCCTTGCCACCGACCAGTCGACCGAACAGGAAATGGTCGAAGGCAAGACCCGCGTCCGCACCTTCAGCACCGTCACGCTGGAAGTTACGCCGAAGATCGCCGAGAAGATTGCCGTGGCGCAGACGATCGGTACGATCAGCCTCTCGCTGCGCTCGCTGGCTGATAACTCTGCCGAACTCGAACAGGCAATTGCTTCGGGCGATATCAAGATCCCGACCGGCGTCAGCAAGCAGCAGGAAGAAGCCCTGATCAAGCAGGCGATGAACCGCCCGATCGAGGCCACCAAGTCCAGCTTCGTGACCGGTGCCGATGTCTCGCGCTTCCAGCGCTCCACCGCACCCGTTGCCCGCACATCGATGGGCGGCGCACCCTCTGCTGGCCCGCAGATCGCAGGCAATGCCGCCCCGATCAAGCGCGGTCCGGTGGTCCGTGTCACCCGTGGCAAGCAGACCGAAGACGTCTCGCTGGGGGGTAACTGATCATGAGCGCCTCGGCACTGAACCCGATTGCAAAGGGTAAATCCATGAAACGCCGTCTTTCCACCACGCTTGTCTCGGCCGCGATGATCGCTACGCCGCTGGCGCTGGTCCCGACCGCTGCAACGCTCCACGCGCAGAGCACGACCAGCCCTGCCCGTACCGTCACGATCTCCATCGGACGTGGTGAACTGGTTACGGTGCCGGGTCGCATGGCAGACGTCTTCGTCGCAAATGACGAGATTGCCGACGTCCAGGTGAAATCGCCCACGCAGCTCTATGTGTTCGGCAAGTCGGGTGGCGAAACCACAGTCTATGCCAGCAATGCGCAGGGCGCTGTGGTGTGGTCGGCCAACATCCGCGTCGGCAACAACCTCGACTCGATCGACCAGATGCTGCACCTCGCCATGCCCGAGGCCCGCGTCAACGTGGCGACGATGAACAACACGGTGCTGCTGACCGGCACGGTCGCCGCGCCCGAAGACGCTGCCGAAGCGGAACGCCTTGTGAAAGCCTTCGTCGGCGACAAGACCAACGTCATCAGCCGTCTGAAAATGGCCACGCCGCTGCAGGTAAGCCTGCACGTGAAGTTCGCCGAAGTCAGCCGCTCATTGGTGCGCAACATCGGCGTCAACCTGACGACGATCGATGGCACAAGCGGTATCAAGTTCGGCATCGGACAAGGCCGTTCGGCGGGGGCAATCACCACCGATCCAAATCTGCCCTTTGGCGTCGGAACTGGTTCCACCAGCGGCTATACTTTTGATCCGACCGCGGTTTCCACCAACAACCCGATGGGCATCGTTGCCAAGGCGGGCAGTTCGATCGGCGCGGTCGCTTCGGGCACGACAATCGCTGGCATGGGCAAGCTGCTCGGCCTCGATCTGCTGGGCGCGCTGGATGCGGGCGAAACGCTGGGCCTGGTTACCACGCTTTCGGAACCGAACCTCACCGCGATTTCGGGTGAAACGGCGGACTTTCTGGCAGGTGGTGAATATCCGATCCCCGTTTCGCAGGGCCTTGGCACCACGTCCATCGAATACAAGAAGTATGGTGTCAGCCTTGCCTATACGCCCACAGTGCTGGCCAATGGCCGTATCTCGATCCGCGTTCGGCCTGAAGTTTCCGAGCTTTCCAGCACCGGCGCGCTGAAACTCGACAGCATCGAGATTCCGGCGCTGACAGTTCGCCGTGCAGAAACCACGGTGGAACTCGGCTCGGGCCAGTCGTTCATGATCGCAGGCCTGCTCAGCAACAGCGCGCAGAACACGCTCACCAAGATGCCGGGCGCGGGCGACATTCCGATCCTGGGATCGCTGTTCCGTTCGACCAGCTATCGCAAGGGCGAAACCGAACTGGTGATCGTGGTGACGCCGTATCTCGTCAACCCGGTCAACGCCGCAGACATCAAGCTGCCGACCGATGGCTTCCAAAGCCCCAACGATCTCCAGCGCCTGTTTGGCAACATGGACAACGACGGGGTTTCGGGTGGCGAACGGCCCAAGCCGACCGAAAGGGAAGGCACCGTTCAGTCCGGGCCAAAGGTCGGCGCGCTCGACGCTGATCGCCGCAACGACAAGAAAGTCGCCAGCGCCCAGCCCGGCTTCAGCATCCAGTGAGAAAGGGACAAGCAATGCGCAAAAGCCTGAACCGCACCGCAACTGTCGCGCTGGCCCTTTCGCTCGCCGTGACGCTCTCGGCCTGCTCGGCCAACCAGCCTGAAAACCGGATGCTCAATTCGATCCACCAGCCGGTGGTCGAACGTGACCGCTATGTTTTCGATGTCGCAACGCTGCCGGGTGGTGGTCTTTCGGTGAACGAACAGCGCCGTCTGGCCGACTGGTTCGAAAGCCTCGGCCTGAAATATGGCGACAAGATCGCTCTCGACGATCCGCTCCAGTCCAAATCCACCGTCGCCGCAATCGATGGTGTCGCGGGCCGCTGGGGCATGTTCGTCAACGGTCCGGCACCGATGACGCCCGGCTATGTCGCCGCAGGTGGCGCGCGCGTCGTGGTGACCCGCGCCAAGGCTTCGGTGCCCGGTTGCCCCGACTGGTCGGCCAAGTCCGACTTCTCGATGAGTAACAAGACCAGCTCGAACTTCGGCTGTGCCATCAACAGCAACCTTGCCGCGATGGTCGCCGACAAGGAACACCTCGTCCAGGGCGCGAACAGCACCGGCGAAACCGTTGTGATGAGCGGCAACAAGGCGATCGACAGCTATCGTTCGGCCAAGCCAACGGGCGAAGGCGGCCTCAAGAACAATGCGACATCCAACGCTGGCGGCGGGAACTGATCCATGAGCCTGAAAAATTCAACCCGCGATACTTTCGCCGCCTTCATGTGCGACGACGCCGCGCTGGACATCCTGCGCGCCGTGGCGGTCGACATGGGCTGGGCATCGGAAAAGTGCCACCGCGGTGGCCTTCGCAACGCCATCCAGTCGCTTTCGATCACCGCCAGCCCGAACATCCTGATGGTCGATCTGTCTGAGAGCGGCGATCCGCTGAACGATATCAACGCGCTGGCCGAAGTGTGCGAGCCGGGCACGGTCGTTATCGCGGTGGGCCAGGTCAATGACGTGCGCCTCTACCGCGACCTCATCGCCTCTGGCATTCAGGACTACCTGCTCAAGCCGCTGAACCCCGGCCAGGTGCGTGATGCGCTGGTTCAGGCACAGGCGATCTTTACCGCGCCGAAAAGCCATGATCCTTCGGCGGTGCGCAAGCACATGTCGATGGCCGTGGTCGGCACCCGCGGCGGTGTTGGCGCGTCAACGCTGGCAACTTCGCTGTCTTGGCTGTTCAGCACCGATCACAAGCTGCCCACTGCGCTGCTCGATCTCGACGTGCATTTCGGCACTGGCGCGCTGACGCTCGATCTTGAGCCGGGCCGCGGGTTGACCGATGCGATCGACAATCCCAGCCGCATCGACGGACTGTTCATCGAACGCGCGATGATCCGCGCGAACGACAATCTGGCGATCCTTTCGGCAGAAGCGCCGATCAATTCGCCGCTGATGACCGATGGCAGCGCATTCGTTCAGCTGGAGGAGGAATTCCGCCACGCTTTCGAAATGACCGTGATCGACATGCCGCGCAACATGCTGATCAACTTCCCGCACCTGCTGGCGGACGTGAACGTGGTCGTGCTGGCCACCGAACTCAGCCTTGCCGGTGCGCGCGACGCGATCCGCCTGCTGTCGTGGCTGAAAAGCAACGCGGCGCACGCCCGTCCGATCATCGTGGCCAACAAGATTCAGCCGGGCGCGAACGAAATCAGCAAGGCTGATTTCGAAGCTTCGATCGAACGCAAGATCAACTTCATGGTGCCCTATGACATCAAGGGCGCGTCGAACGCGGCCAAGCTGGGCCAGACCTTTGTCGCAGCCAACCGCGCTTCGAAAGCTGGCGGCGTGCTGCGCGACATCGCCCATGCGGTGATCGGTTCGGTAGACGAAGATGGCGGCACCACCGCCGATGCTGGCACCGATGCACGCAAGCCTTCGCTGCTGGGCAAGTTCGATCTCAAGAAGATGTTGGCCAAACCGAAGGCCAAGGCAAACGCCTGAGGGCATTTGGCAGAACGGACGATTGAAGTGACAGGAAGGCACCGGCGATGACGAGCATTCTGCAGCTAGTGGTGATGGCAGTCGGCCTGATGCTGGCGATGGTGCTGGGCTATGCTGCCCTGTCCGGTCCTTCGGCATCGAAGGAAAGCGGGCGTCGCCTGCAATCGGTGCGCTTCCGCCATTCCGACAAGGCAGTCGACAAGGTCGAAGCGCAGTACCGTAAGACGGTTGCCGCCCGCAAGCCGAGCACGATGAGGCTTGCAGGCTCCGGCTCGCGCATGGAAGCGCTGGCGCTGCGCCTGCACCGCACGGGCAAGGGCTGGACACTCACGCAGTACCTTTATGTCAGCGGCGGACTTGCGCTGGGCATCACGCTTCTGATCTATCTCAAGACTGGCGCTCCCGTGATGGCACTGGGTGCAGGTTTGCTGGTTGGCGCGGGGCTGCCGCACTTCGTCGTTGGCTGGGCAATCAACAAGCGGATCGACAACTTCGTCAGCCGCCTGCCCGACGCGCTCGACCTGCTGGTGCGTGGATTGCGTTCCGGCCTGCCCGTTACCGAAACGCTCGGCGTTGTCGCTGGCGAATTGCCCGGTCCGGTGGGTGAGGAATTCAAGCTGGTTACCGACCGCATCAAGGTGGGCAAGACGATGGAAGACGCCCTGCAGGATACCGCAGACCGCCTTAACCTGCCCGAATTCAACTTCTTCTGCATCACACTGGCAATCCAGCGCGAAACCGGCGGTAACCTTGCCGAAACGCTGGCGAACCTTTCGGACGTGCTGCGCAAGCGCGCGCAAATGAAGCTGAAGATCAAGGCAATGAGTTCGGAATCCAAGGCATCGGCCTATATCGTCGGCGCCCTGCCATTCATCGTCTTCGCGCTGATCTACATGATCAACCCCGGTTATCTCGGCAAATTCTTCATTGATGATCGGCTGATCATCGCGGGAATCGGCGGACTTACCTGGCTTGGCATCGGGGCCTTCATCATGGCCAAGATGGTCAGCTTCGAAATCTGACGGAAAGGGACAGGCCATGATTCAGAACCCTCCCGGACCGACACTCCTCGGCTTCGACGTATACCTTATCGGCTCGATCCTGATTGGCATCGCCGCCGCCGCCGTGATGCTCGCCATCTACGCCGCGATCACCGTGCGCGATCCGATGACCAAGCGGGTCAAGGCGCTGAACGACCGCCGCGAACAGCTCAAGGCTGGTATCGTCACCGCAAACGCCCGCAAGCGCGCCAGCATCGTTCGCCGCAACCAGACAACCGACCAGATCCGCGGTTTCCTCGAATCACTCAAGGTTCTGCAGGACAGTCAGCTTTCGGTGGTCCAGCAGCGTTTGGCGCAGGCAGGCATCCGCAAGAAGGAATGGGCCGTCGCAGTCATTTTCGGGCGCCTTGTCGGCCCGATCGTGCTCGGCCTGCTCGGCGCGGTGATCTTTTACTGGTCGCAGAGCTTCCCCGAATGGGGTCCGCTCAAGCGCTTTGGCGGCTTCGCGGCCTGCCTCATCCTTGGTTACAAGGGGCCGGACATCTTCGTCCGCAACCTGATCAACAAGCGGACTGCGGCCATTCGCAAGGGCCTGCCCGACGCACTCGACCTGCTGGTGATCTGCGCAGAAGCCGGCCTCACCGTTGACGCCGCGTTCAACCGCGTTGCCCGCGAACTGGGTCGCGCCTATCCCGAACTGGGCGACGAATTCGCGCTGACCGCAATCGAGCTTTCGTTCCTCACCGAACGCCGTCACGCTTTCGAGAACCTCGCCTACCGCGTCGATCTCGATTCCGTAAAAGGCGTTGTCACTACGATGATCCAGACCGAACGCTACGGCACGCCTCTCGCCTCGGCCCTGCGCGTGCTGTCGGCAGAATTCCGCAACGAACGCATGATGCGCGCCGAAGAAAAGGCCGCACGCCTGCCTGCGATCATGACGATCCCATTGATCCTGTTCATCCTGCCTGTGCTGTTCATCGTGATCCTTGGGCCCGCAGCCTGCTCGATCAGCGACAGCCTGATCAACAAGAAGCCCGGCGGCTGATCCCGAACGGTAGGGTTGCCAACACAAAAGACCCCGCAAGGCGCAAACCTTGCGGGGTCTTTTGTTTGATGTGGGAAAACGTCAGCCGCTGACGACAGTCTGGTCGATCGCGCCGAAGATGCTGTGGTTTCTGGCGTCGCGCATCTCGATCCGCACCGCATCACCCGCTTTCAGGAACGGCGTTTCCGGCGCACCGTTGGCGATCGTTTCGACCATGCGCTGTTCGGCAATGCAGGCATAACCCCGCCCGCCCTGCGCCACAGGGCGGCCCGGCGAACCATCGGGATCGCGGTTCGATACCGTGCCCGAACCGATGAGAGTCCCTGCACCAAGGCTGCGCGTCTTGGCCAGATGGGCGATCAGCACGCCGAAATCGAACGTACACTCCTCACCTGCCTCGACCCGCCCGAACGCTTCTCCGTTCAGATCGATCATCAGCGTGCGTGACAGCTTGCCTCCCGTCCAGGCATCGCCAAGCGCATCCGGGGTCACAAAGACCGGCGAAAAATGGCTGGCTGGCTTTGATTGCACAAAGCCGAATCCCTTGGCGAGTTCGCCGGGAATAAGATTGCGCAGCGAAACATCGTTCACCAGCCCGACAAGGCGGATGTGACCCAAAGCTTGTTGTGGCGTCACGCCTTGCGGAACGTCGCCAGTCACCACCACGATCTCGGCCTCGAAATCGCAGCCCCACGCATCATCCACAAGCCGGATCGGCTCGCGCGCGCCACGCAGATCGTCACTTCCGCCCTGATACATCAGCGGATCGGTCCAGAAGCTTTCCGGCAATTCTGCACCGCGCGCCTTGCGCACCAGTTCAACGTGATTGACGTAGGCGCTGCCATCTGCCCACTGGAAAGCACGCGGCAGCGGCGCACAGGCCTCACGTTCATGAAACCGTTTGCGCGGGATAGCTTCATGCGCAAGCTCGATTGAAAGCGCCTCGATCAGCGGGAAATACCGGTCCCAGTCATCAAGCAGGCCCTGCATGGTCGGCACGATGTGATCGGCATCGGCATACCAAGCCAGATCATCTGAAACCACGATCAGACGGCCATCGCGCCCCTGCGGAAGCGAAGCCAGCTTCACTTGACGTCGCCTTCCAGCGCGCGTGCCGCCTTGAGCAGCTTTTCAAGGATGGCACGCAGCTTGTCCTGTTCGCGTGTGGTGATCGATGCGAAGATCTTTTCGTACATTTCCACCGCCTGCGGCCATATCCGGGCGTGCATTTCACGGCCAGCAACGGTGAGTTCCAGATGATGCGAGCGCCCGTCATGCTCGTTCGGGCTGCGCTGCAGAAAGCCGCGATCTTCCAGAACCTTGCAAGCGCGGTTCACCGCCACCTTGTCCATCAGCGTGGCTCGCACAAGATCGCGCTGCGTCAGCGCGCCTGCATCGCCAAGCACGGCCATGATGCGCCATTCGGGAATTTTTAGCCCGAATTCGCTGCGATATTCGCCCGCAATAAGGCTGCTCACCGCATTCGAGGTGATAGCCATTCGATAGGGCATGAAGTCGGTGAGGCGGGTCTGGGTTCCGGGCATGATTTCGTATCACATGAAACCAGCCTGAAGCGCAAGAGGGAAATAATATGACGTCAGGCTGCAAGCCGCGCGTTAGTTCATTGCCGCATCCGCTGCCAGACGAAATTTTCTTTAAGCCGCCCGCACAAAGCTATCATCGGCGATATAAAGGAAAATGGGCGCAGCATCGTTCCATGCTGCGCCCATGAATCTGTTCGAAAATTCGCCAAAACCTTACATTTCAATCCTCTCAATGCGCCAGAATACCCGCCATGATGAAATCGACGGTATGTTCGCGGTAGCTGTCGCGCAGTTCCTCGGTCAGCGTGTCCTGATCGAAGCAATGCTTCAGCACCAGCCGCGCGGAGAAGAACCGGTCCGCCGCACCCGTGACGGTGAAATAGAACAGCTGCGGGTTTATCGCGCGGAACACGCCCGCCTTCACCCCTTCCCCGATGAAGCGGTTATAGGCGCGGTGCAGCGGCAGCAGATACTGGTCGGCAATGCGCTTGGCCTCCGCCTCGTCGCTATCGCGCACCAGCCGCATCAGCAGGCGGTTGAGATAGGGATAGTCGTAATAGGTGTCGATGCACTTCGAAATGTGCAGCCGCAGCTTGGCCTCGGGACTCATATCGTCCTTGGCCAGCAGCGCATCCACCGATTTGACGATGTTTTCCATATCCCGGTCGAGCAGGGCTTTGAGCATCCCCGCCTTGTTGCCGAAATAATATTTGACCAAGGCCGAATTCAACCCGGATCGCAGGCTCAATTCCGATAGCGAGATGTCGACGACATCGCCTTCACGCATGATGTTCGATGCGGTCTGCAGCAGCAGTTCGCGCGCGCCCGGTGTTTCCAGGCTTTCCCCTTTGTGCACTTCCGTATTCATTCCCAGCCCGGCTCATTCCACCACGGATAAAAAGACGGCATATCCGAAGAAACGCGCGCGGGGTAGCGGGGAGCGCGCTTTTCCAGAAAACTCGAAATCCCTTCCGCCGCATCCGGCCCGCGAGACAGCGTGTAGATCGCCCGGCTATCCACCCGGTGTGCTTCCATCGGATGGTTCAGGCTGGGATTGTGCCACAGCATCGCGCGCGTCATCGAAACTGATACCGCGCTGGTATTGTCGGCAATTTCGCGCGCCAGCGCCACGGCTGCAGGCATCAGGTCTTCCGGTTCGTGGAGCGAACGGACAAGTCCACCGCGCAAGGCTTCCTGCGCATCGAACACACGCCCCGTCATGCACCATTCCAGCGCTTGGGGTAGACCCACGATGCGCGGCAGGAACCAGCTCGATGCCGCTTCCGGCACGATCCCGCGCCGCGCAAAGACCAGCCCGAAGCGGGCCTTGGTCGATGCCAGGCGGATATCCATCGGCAATTGCATGGTCACACCCACGCCCACTGCAGCGCCATTGATCGCGCCGATCACCGGCTTTTTCGATTGATAGATGCGCAGCGTCAGCAACCCGCCGCCATCGCGCACGCGCGGGTCGGAAAGGTCGGTCACCGGTTCAGCGCTGGAAAAGACGTGCTTACCGTCATCCGGCGTCAGATCGGCCCCTGCGCAGAATGCGCGCTCGCCCGATCCGGTAACGATCACCGCCCTCACGCTGTCATCGGCGTCGGTGTGATCGAACGCATCGATCATCTCGTTCATCATCGTGCCGGTGAAGGCGTTCATCTTCTCCGGACGGTGCAGCGTGATCGTTGCAATGCCATCGGCGATATCGAGCCTGATCTGCGTATAGTCGGACAACAAGCCTCTCCCAAAACCCTTGTGCGCCCCCGCGAAGGCGGGGGCCTCAATCATTTTGCGCCACCGCTCCGTAACACCAGCAAGGTCCCCGCCTTCGCGGGGACCCAGAAGTCAGAACATCAACGTGGTGCCATGCGAATTGCACCGTCAAGACGCACATCCTCGCCGTTGAAGTAGCCGGTTTCGATCATGCACATCGCAAGGTTGGCATACTCTTCCGGCATACCCAGACGTTTCGGGAACGGCACCGATGCGGCCAGCGCAGCTTTCACATTGTCGGGTGCGCCCTGCAGCAGCGGCGTGTTGAAGATGCCGGGCAGGATCGTGTTCACGCGGATGCCTTCGGCCATCAGGTCGCGCGCGATTGGCAAGGTCATACCCACAACGCCGCCCTTCGACGCGGAATAGGCCGCCTGCCCCATCTGCCCGTCTTCTGCCGCAACCGAGGCGGTGTTGACGATGGCCCCGCGCTCACCAAACTCGTCGCAGGGGTCCAGCGTCATCATGCCCGCAGCCGACTTGGCGATGCAGCGGAAGGTGCCCACGAGGTTGATCTGGATGATCCAGTTGAAGGCATCCATCGGGAAATGCTTGATCTCGCCGGTTTCCTTCGAACGGCTCGCCGTCTTGATGGCATTGCCGGTGCCGGCGCAGTTGACGAGGATGCGTTCCTGCCCGTGTGCTTCGCGCGCCTTGGCAAAACCGGCGTCCACGCTTTCATCGCTGGTCACATTCACTTCGCAGAACACGCCGCCGATCTCGGCGGCCATCGCCTCGCCCTTTTCCTTCTGCAGGTCGAAGATCGCAACCTTCACGCCCTTGGCCGCCAGCGCGCGCGCAGTGGCTGCACCAAGGCCGGAAGCGCCGCCGGTGACCACCGCAGCAACAGTATTATCAAGCTTCATCTGGAATAGTCCTCTCTCAAAGTCCGAAATTCAAAGCGCTTCGATGATCGTCACGTTGGCCACGCCGCCGCCTTCGCACATCGTCTGCAAGCCATACTTGCCCCCCCGCGCGCGCAGGGCATGAACCAGCGTTGCCATCAGCTTGGTGCCCGAAGCGCCAAGCGGATGGCCCAGCGCAATCGCGCCGCCGTTCACGTTCAACTTCTCCGGGTCTGCGCCTGTATACTTCAGCCATGCCATCGGAACCGATGCGAACGCCTCGTTCACTTCATAAAGATCGATATCGGCGATCTTCATGCCTGCCCGCTGCAGTGCACGGTCGGTTGCAAAGAGCGGCTCCTCAAGCATGATGACAGGATCGCCCGCCGTCACCGTCAGGTTGTGGATGCGTGCCAGCGGGGTCAACCCGTGTGCCTTCAGCGCCGCTTCGGACACGACCAGCACCGCGCTCGACCCATCGCAGATCTGGCTGGCACTGGCCGCCGTCAACGAACCTTCGGGGCTGAGCAGCTTTACGCCAGCAATGCCGTCCAGCGTCGCGTCAAAACGGATGCCCTCATCCACAGTGTGCATCGCGGGGCCTTCGGGCGTTTCGATCTCCACGCCGACGATCTCGTTCGCGAAAGCCTGCGCATTTGTCGCCGCAATCGCCTTGATGTGGCTGTTCAGCGAGAAGCGGTCGAGATCGTCTTTCGAGAAGCCGTGCTTCTTCACAATCATTTCCGCGCCCATGAACTGCGAGAACATGACGCCGGGATACTTTTCTTCCAGCCCCGGCGATTTGTAGTGGCCCAGCCCGTCTTTCATGTGAAAGGTGGCGTTCGACCCCATCGGCACGCGGCTCATGCTTTCCACACCCGCCGCGATCACCACGTCCTGTACGCCCGACATCACCGCCTGTGCAGCAAACTGGATCGCCTGTTGCGAAGAACCGCATTGCCGATCGATCGTGACCGCAGGAGTCGATTGCGGCAGCAGCTTGGAGGCAAGAACGGCATTGCGCCCCACCTGCATCGCCTGTTGCCCGGCTTGCGTGACGCAACCCATGATCACGTCGTCCACCGCCCCCGGATCAATTCCGGTGCGCGCAATGATGGCATCCAGACTGCGCGCGGCAAGGTCCACCGGATGCACGCCCGCCAGCCTGCCGCCCCTACGTCCGCCAGCCGTGCGCACTGCATCGACGATATAGGCAGTTGCCATTCTTCCGACTCCTCTCGAACCTCTTTAATCGAACGATTAAGCAACGCCGATGCGCTGGTCAAGCACACTTGTGCCAATCACCACCCCACCGCATAGACCGTGGCATGAGCAAGGAATCCGCCCTTATCGCCGCCCTGCGCGCTCTTGCCCCCCACCCCGCAGCGCGCGGGTTGGCCGACGATTGTGCTGTGCTCGATTTCGGCACCGAAACGCTGATCCTCACCCACGACATGATGGTCGAAGGCGTTCATTGGCTGGCTGGGCAGGACATGGCGGATGTCGCCTGGAAACTCGTCGCCACCAACCTGTCGGACCTCGCCTCCAAAGGTGCCGATCCGGTCGGCGTCCTCCTTGGCTTCACGCTGGGAAATGACGACACGCGCTTCCTCGCAGGCCTTGAACAAGCCCTCAACACCTTTTCTGTCCCCCTGCTCGGCGGCGATACCGTCAGCGCCAATGGTCCGCGCAGCCTCGGCCTCACCGCGCTGGGCCGCGCAACCTGCCGTCCGGTGCCGGATCGGCGCGGGGCAAGGCGCGGTGATGGTCTTTGGCTGACCGGCCCCGTCGGCGCGGCCATGCTCGGCTTCGAGGCCCTGCGCGACAATACGGGGGCCGACAGCCTTGCCTTTCGCCGACCGGTTCCCCGCCTTGTCGAAGGCCGCGCTCTCGCCCCCCATGTCACCGCCATGATGGACGTATCGGACGGCTTGCTGATCGATGCTGCACGCATGGCCGATGCCAGCGGCCTCACTCTTGCGATCGAAAGCGCCAGCGTCCCCTTCCCCGCCAACCTTCCCTCCACCCGTCGGGATGAGGCCATGCGCTGGGGCGACGATTACGAACTGTTGTTCACCCTTCCCTCCGATGCAACGCCGCCGATCCCAGCACACCGCATCGGCCACGCTGTCGAACCAAAAGGATCATCCGTTACCATCGATGGTGCAGTGCCGCATGGCACGCTGGGTTATACGCACGATTAAAAACGCCTTGATCCACGTCATGGAAGGGCTTGCGGGGCGCGAATAAAGCTATAGCTTCGCCCGGCCCGCAAACGACGGGACCGGGCCTTTCATGGCACCGGAATAAAGGGGGATGCCATCGTGAACCTAGTCGTATTATCAATACTGCTTGGGTTGCTGGCCATCGTTTATGGCTTCGTGACCAGCCGCCAGGTGCTTGGTGCACCGGCAGGCAACGCCAAAATGCAGGAAATTGCCGCCGCCATTCAGGAAGGCGCACAAGCCTATCTGAAGCGTCAGTACACCACCATTGCCATCGTCGGCGTGGTCGTCGCAGTCATCATCGCCGCCACTCTCGGTACGATCTCCGCCACCGGCTTCGTCATCGGCGCAGTCCTTTCTGGCGTGGCGGGCTTCATCGGGATGAACATCTCGGTACGGTCCAACGTGCGCACGGCAGCCGCCGCGCAGAACGGATTGCAGGCGGGCCTCACGCTGGCGTTCCGCGCGGGCGCGATCACCGGTATGTTGGTCGCAGGTCTTGCCCTGCTCGCCATCGCGGTGTTCTACCACTACCTGACCGACATCGCCGGTTACACCGTGGGCGGGGAAGACCGCACCGTGGTCGATGGCCTCGTCGCATTGGCCTTTGGCGCTTCGCTCATCTCGATCTTCGCGCGTCTGGGCGGCGGCATCTTCACCAAGGCGGCAGACGTTGGCGCTGATCTTGTCGGCAAGGTCGAAGCAGGCATCCCCGAAGACGATCCTCGCAACCCCGCCGTGATTGCAGATAACGTGGGCGACAACGTAGGCGACTGCGCCGGCATGGCGGCCGACCTGTTCGAAACCTACGTCGTCACCGTGGGCGCAACGATGGTGCTCACCGCGCTGCTGCTCAAAGGTCTGGGCGCTGCCCTCGGCCCGATGATGGCGCTCCCGCTGCTGATCGGCGGCGTGTGCATCGTCACTTCGGTCATCGGCACCTACTTCGTCAAACTCGGCTCGTCGAACAACATCATGGGCGCGATGTACAAGGGCTTCCTTGTCACCGCAGTGCTGTCTGTCGGCGCGATCTGGTGGGCCATCGACTATGCCCTTGGCGGCATGGAAACGTCGATGAGCTATACCATCATGGCCGATACGGTGACGTTCACCGGGCGCACGCTGTTCTACTGCTCGCTGCTCGGCCTTGTCATCACGGGCCTGATCATCTGGATTACGGAGTATTACACCGGCACCAACTATCGCCCGGTGCGCTCCATCGCCAAATCGTCGGAAACCGGCCACGGCACCAACGTGATTCAGGGCCTTGCCATCAGCCTTGAATCCACCGCCCTGCCCACGCTGGTCATCTGCGCGGGCATCATCATTGCTTACCAGCTCGCAGGTCTTATCGGGATTGCTTATGGCGCAACCGCGATGCTGGCGCTTGCCGGCATGGTCGTCGCACTGGATGCTTACGGCCCCGTGACCGACAACGCAGGCGGCATTGCCGAAATGGCGGGGCTGGACGATTCGGTGCGTGAAAAGACCGATGCGCTCGATGCCGTGGGCAACACCACCAAGGCCGTAACCAAGGGCTATGCCAT
>NZ_JBMLSM010000008.1:0-4496 GCF_049240505.1 Novosphingobium sp. | reverse complement strand
CAGGTGCCAGAGCCGCAAACTTTGCGTATGCCCTCGCACACATGCCATTATTAGCAGATCACGCGCTGCGCCCTACTTGTAGTAGGAACCGTACCCATCTGAATACCCATAGGGGTCTCCAAAGCCGCCTTCAAAGCGATTGAACACGGTTCCAATGAGCTTGACCGGATTGAGAAGCTGCAGCGATGTTTCAAGCTGCTTCTTGGTCGTGACACCCTGCTCGACAACCATGATCACACCGTCGAGATGCTTGGCAATCAGCATTGCGTCATCGCTGACGAAAAGCGGAGGCAGGTCGCAAATGACTGTCGGATGGTCTGGATCCTCCCTCCACACGTCAATCAAGCCCTTAAAGCGGTCTCCGGCTAGCAGCATTGCTGAATCAACCGGACGACGGAGCGTCGGCGCAACGGCCAGGTGCGTGTCGCCGACACGGCGCATGACCTGAGACAGCGATACGGCATCATCGCTCAGATAATCGGCAAGGCCTGGTGCCTCCTCGATCCCGAAAATCTCGGCGATCGAGGCGCGCTGCAGGTCCAGGTCTGCAAGAATGACATTATGGCTGGCGATACTGCTCATCGCTGCGGCGAGATTGGAGGCAGTGAAGGACTTCCCGGCATTGGGCGATGCCGAAGTGATACCGATCAGGTTGGCCTTGCCTGGTGACAGTTCGCGACCAAGCATTGTGCGAAGCAGCTTGAAGGGCCTCGCCCTCACGTCCCCCGTTGTAAACCCGAGCAACTGCTCGCTGGGTTCGGGCATTGGGATCGTAGCCATTTCCATGTTTCGTTCCAACGAATGTTGCTCCACCAAATCTGCAAGCCGGTGAGACCGGACCCTAAGCGCCAGTCGGACTGCCTACTCCAGGTCGTCTACTCCGGGCCGGTACCGCCGTCGGGAAAACCGCGCCTTGAGACGGTCCAAAAGACTTGGCTTTGGCCTTGCAATGGTGGGAATGGATACCAGCGGCATGACCCCGGTCACGAGGCGGATGTCTGCCATGTCCCGGATTGGGCGGAAGAAGAGCTCGGCCGCCAAAGCCAGCAGTAGTCCCGCGCCGAGCCCTGCGGCAAGGCCGCCCGCGATAAGCAGCGGTCTATTGGGGGACATGGGATCATCCGCAACGACGGGCGGATCAATAACCGAAAGGCGCTCACCCTTCTGTTCGGTCTCAGCCCGTGCGGTGCCCTGTGCCTGCATCAGGCGGGTTGAAACCGCCTGATACTGCTCGTTCAAAAGGTCGAGCTTCTGCTGCTCCTGAGCGATCTGCTGCTCAACAAGCGGCGCCTGCGCCATTGCGGACTGCGCACTTGAAAGTCTTCCCAATTCCTGCGCGCGGATGTTGCGAAGCGCTTCAATTTGCGCGTTGTTTGCGGCGATCTGCTGGTCAACCGTGTCTGCCGGCTGTTTCGCCTGATTGTTCACGGCAAGCCGCTCAGCCTCTCGAAGACGACGCTTGGCGATTGCAATGTCCGGATGGTTCTCGGAGTAACGTGCTTGAGCGGCCGCAAGATCGGCCTCTGCTGCAGCCACGATCGGGTCGCGCGTCGCGGCGGTCTCACGGGCATCGCGTTGTGCGCGCAAAAGCGCGTTATCGCGCTGGAGTGCAATTATCTGGACATCGTAGCTGCCGCCCGTCCCGCCCATCGCCAACATGCCCGGATTGGAGAGCGCAAGGCCGTTCTGCGCCTTGATCTGTTCAATCAGGTTCTCGGCTTCGCTGATCTGGCTTTGCAATGCGGTCGCCTGATCGCTCAGGAACTGGACCGTGCTGCCTGCTTGCTCAGAGCTTTTGGTCGCGTCGAGAAGCAGGACCTGTTCGGTCATGTCCTGTGCGACCGCTTGCGCCTCTGAAGCCGACTTGTAATCGAAGCTCAGCGAGAAGGCGATCGTCGTCGAGCGTCCGTTGTTCGATCGCTGGAACTGGGCCGAGACGGGCTCGATCTTGGTCGCGTCACGCATCTCCTCGATGATTTCCGAAAGAGACTTGGAACTGCGCTCGTCCGTGTAGAGCCGGTGCTTCTGGATCAGTTCGATCAGCCGTGGCCGGCTGAGAACCTGCTGGCGAAACTTGGCGATGCGCTGATCTACAATATCGACACCCTGCTCGCCGAGCACGTCTTCGGGAAGCTGCGGCGATTCCACGAGCAAGGTGCTGGTCGAACGATAGACAGCCGGCAGGGTAAAAGCCGCAACAACACCGGCGATGGCCAGCAAAATGGTAGGTATAACAACGAGTAGATAGCGATCCTTCAGAATCGCAGGGAGATGCGCCAGCAGATTCCCGCCCTGCGGCTCCATCCCGCCAAAGTCGTCATCTCTCATCGTGTCTGTCCGAAATTCATGGTGATGCCAATCAGGCCCTGTACGTTCGAGACACTTGTCGGCAGGTTACCAGCGGTGTTCAAGATCCCACCCGTGACGAAAAGACGCATGCGCTCATTCAATTGCCTTTCGTAGCGCGCGAAACCGTTGATACTCTCGAAATCGCCCACCGTAGCCGCAATTGGCTGCGACGCGGTGGCATAATTGCCACTCAGCTGCACAGTGTCCCGCTCGGACAGCCTCAACGAATAGGAAAATCCGGCGGTGGTTTGGAGGAGCGCTCCACCGATCGCCGCCGGCAGCACTTGCCGTGAACCGTTGATGCAGAAACTGCTGCGTTCGCCCTTGCGGCACAGCGACGCATCGCCCGCGAGGGCCGTGGTGGTGTCTTCAAGTCCGTTGAACTCAAGCCGCGTCACCGCAAGACCCACACTTGCCGACAGGGTCAGGCGCGGGGTCAGCGCTGCATTCACCTGGAGTTGGGGGGAGACCGTCTGGGCACCGTCCAGGCCGGATCCAGTGAAATCGATGAGGTTGGCATCAATTGCCGCACCGATGGTGATGTCCTCGTCAAGCAGGCGCGAGTACTGCAAACGCTGCGCGAGAAAATTCGAGTCAACGAGGTTCGCCGAACCGAACCGGTCCGCTCGGCCTGAAACAGACCAGCGAAGCTGGTCGCGGACGCTCAAGTCATAGGTCAGGCCTCCATCAACGCCATACTGCGTCCGTCTCTGACCCTGACCAAGGATCGTGACGTCGTTCCCAGTCGGAGGGGCGGGATTACCTGTCACCGTCTCATCGTTGCCGAAGGGGTTGCCAAGGTTGGTCGCGAGAAAATCGCTCCGGAATATGAGCCCCCCATCGACAGTAAGGCGCTCGTTGAGCTTCCGGCTTGCCGCAAGATCGGCACCAAAGTTCTGAAGGGAATCGTACTGCCCCAAGTACTCGATATGCTCGAGGCGACCAGTCAGGCGAAAGGTGCCGCGCTCGCTCGAACGCGACAGGGCTGGCGCAAGCTGGAGGCGCAACGAGGCGGCTTCAGGATTAGCCAATTGTGACAGGAAGGGGTTACTGTCGAACCCGGCGGAGGCGGTCGCCGTCAAGCTTCGCTTGAGTCCCAGATCGCCAAGTCCGCCACCTAGCGCGCCCCTGCCCTCCCCTGCTCCGCCGCTCGCGGGCTGGGATTGCAGCATGGCCCAATTGGATACGGGCTGCTTGCCCAGAGGATCCACGCCATCAAGCTTCTCACCCAGTACGATCCCTGCCGATTCCAATAGGTCGATCGGCACGAAGACATCGGCTGCACTGGAGGCGTTCATACGTTGCAGTTCGGGCGCCTCAAACCGGTCACTGAGTGCCGCGATGAGCGAGCGAAGCTGAACAAGCCGTGGAGCCGTCAAAGCGGTGGCAATTGCATGTCCATCATTGCTGCTCAACGCGAAGATCACAGCCCCGCGGACTTCAGCTTGGCTGCCCGCGATATTGCTGGGAACAGATGAAGCAGTCGGGAGACCGCGCGAAGATTTCCCGGTCGCCGCGCGCAAGACGGCTGCGGTATTGGAAAGCCGCCGTTGGACCCGCCCTACTTGGTCTGAAAAAGCAGCAAGGCTTCCGGTGCCCAACCCGGCCACATCGTCCGTGGCACCTGCGGAATGATCCTCGACCAACGCCAAGCCGGTGCTTGCCAATGCCAAGCCTGCAGCCTCGCCAGGCCCAAGGTCGCGCGAGCGCAGAGCAGCAGGCGCGGTTGCCGGAGCAGGCTCCGGAACAAGGGGAAGTGGCTCCTGGTCGAGAGGCAGGGCGGACCCGGCACCGAGGAGGACAGGCAAATCCCCAGGCATTTGGAGCTCGGAAGAAGGCGCAGTGGACGCGCTGGTCAATCTCTCTGCAGAAACCTGGCTAAAGGACTGCACCGACAACTGCGTGATGACATCACCGTCAAGTGCAACGGGCAGATATCCTATAGTCGGCTTTGACAGAAGAATTTCGCCGCCACCTGGCATGCCTCCGGAGAGGTCTGCATTCGATACTATCATGTGGGGCATCGTAGACCCCGGGACGGATGCGCTCGGAGCAAGCGCAAAGCCATCGTCATGATCGGCTCCCCGCACATCCGGCGACAAGCGGTCAGCACCCTGCAATTCTGCGTCAGCTGCCGCGCCGGCCTG
>NZ_JBMLSM010000007.1:0-2543 GCF_049240505.1 Novosphingobium sp. | reverse complement strand
ACGCCACCACCGGCTTGCCATAGGTCATCAGCAGATGGTTGAGCTGGTATTCGTCGTGAAAGAACTTGCGCCCCGAAACGCCGCCATCGTTCAGCGCGGAGTTGCGCAGGAAAGCGATGTCACCGCCTGCGCAGAAGCCCCTCCCCTCCGAATGGTCGATCAGCACCACGCTTACCGCCGGATCATCGCGCCATTCCACCAACGCGGCGGTCATGGCGTGAACCATGTCGAGCGTCAGGGCATGTAAAGCCTTGGGTCGGTTCAAGGAAATGACGCCTGCGTGTTCCTTGGTGCACTTCAGGACGTTCTCTGTGCTGTTCAGAACGGTCACTTCAACAGGTCCCTTCCCACGATCATGCGCATCACTTCGTTGGTGCCTTCAAGGATGCGGTGGACCCGCAGATCGCGCCAGAAACGCTCGATCGGATAGTCGCGCAGATAGCCGTAACCGCCAAACATCTGCAGCGCGGAATCGACGATGGACGAACCGTTGTCGGTCGCCAGCTTCTTGGCCATCGCGGAAAAGCGCGTCTTGTCGGGCGCACCGGACGTTACCTTTGCGGCGGCAAGATAGAGCAGCGCGCGCGCCGCTTCCAGATCGGTTGCCATATCGGCAAGCTGGAACTGGGTGTTCTGGAATTCCGCGATGGATTTTCCGAACTGCTTGCGATCCTTGACGTATTGCACCGCCTCATCAAGGCAGCGCTGCGCCCCGCCAAGCGAGCAGGCACCGATGTTCAGACGGCCGCCATCAAGCCCCGCCATCGCGAACTTGAAGCCATCGCCTTCGGCCCCAACCCGATTGGCAACCGGCACGCGCACGTTGTCAAAAATGACCTGCGCGGTAGGCGAAGCGTTCCAGCCCAGCTTCTTTTCCGGCGCACCGAACGAAACGCCCGCCATGTCCTTGTCGATCACCAGGCACGAAATGCCGCGCGCACTGTCATCGCCAGTGCGAACCATCGTGACGTAGATATCGTTGACGCCGCCGCCCGAAATGAACTGCTTCGTTCCGTTGACGACATAGGCATCGCCATCCAGCCGCGCCGTGGTTTTCAGCGCGGCGGCGTCAGACCCCGAACCGGGTTCGGTCAGGCAATAGCTGGCCATCAGGTCCATCGTGACCAAGCTGGGCAGATAGCGCCCCTTGATCTCGTCACCGCCGAACTTGTCGATCATCCACGATGCCATGTTGTGGATCGAGATGAAGGCGCTGGTCGCGGGGCAGCCATAAGCCATCGCTTCCATGATCAACGCCGCTTCCAGACGGCCAAGCCCGATACCGCCCGCTTCCTCGCTGACATAGATTGCCGCAAAGCCGAGTTCAGCGGCGGCCTTGATCGTATCGCGCGGGAACGTGTGCTTCTCGTCCCACTGCGCGGCGAATGGGGTAATGGCATCGGCGGTAAAGCGCCGGGCCATATCCTGAATGGCGATCTGGTCTTCGGTCAGCGCGAACTGGTCGGTCATCTCTCTCTTCCCGTCACACGGATTAACCGTGCCCTTAAATCAACTGGACGGCGGTTATGGCCCGCCGCCCGCGCTGTCGAGTCCTATCCGCAGGAAATGCGGACGATCGTGTAGTCGTCATCGTAGCTCACGGTCAGACGGTCGGCGCGATAATCCATCGTCACGGCAGAGCGCGGTGGCACCCAGCGCAGGGTGCGCGCGCCGGTCAACCGCAACAACACACCTCCACTTGTCGCGCTTGCCTTGTGGCCGAGGTGCGATTGCGCCGGATCGGCATTGCAGGTGCCTTCGGGCATGGCGGGCAGATCGGCTGGCGGCGCTTGGGTAGAACACCCCGCAAGACCGAGTGAGGCAGCGGCGACTGAAAGCAGGATCGGCTTCATCACGTATGTCCCCTTCACTTGCACTGGGTGTAGCGACGCGGACCTTGTGGCGCATCGTCGCCATACTCGGTCAGGATCAGCGTCTTGCCGCCATCCACCAGTTCGTAGCGCGCGTCCCGCTTCCACTCCATGCCTTCGCCTTCGTAGTCGAACACGGCACGCAAAACGCTTTCACTGCGGTCCGCCACGACGCCGATTTCGCCCACGGATTCGTAGAACTTCACGCTTTTGGGTCCGACCGTCATCAAGCCCTTGTTATCTGCCCGTGCCGGATCGCAATCCGCCGCGTTCATGCCCCATCGCCCCCGCATGGCCATCGGGAAGGATGCTTCCTCAAGCGAAGCCGCCGAAGCACTGGCACCCGGTGCAACCGGCGGGGCAAGCGCTTCGGATTCGCTGACGACCGGTGCGAGGCTGGGCGTGGCCGAAGCATCCGGCTCCGGCGACGGGTCCGAACAGGCAGCCAGTGCCAGCGGCATGGCGAGAAGGGGCAGAACGAAACGCTTCATCGGGAAAACTCCGGTGCTGTTGCAGATGGCATAACCAACGCGCACCGGGGCATTCCTTTCCGCAAGCCTTTGCCTCAGCCCATCGTCGGAATGACGAAGGCATTCCCGCCATCGGGCGAACCGTCCGGCCAGCGCTGCGTGATCGTCTTGACCTTGGTCCAGAACTTCACGCCTTCCATGC
>NZ_JBMLSM010000006.1:0-18748 GCF_049240505.1 Novosphingobium sp. | reverse complement strand
CAGGATTTTGCCGAGGATATCGTGCTGCTGAAGGCCGTGGGCATCAACCCGGTGGTGGTTCACGGCGGCGGCCCGCAGATCGGCCGTATGCTCAAGGCGCTAGGCATCGAATCGCAATTCGTCGATGGCTTGCGCGTGACCGACAAGCAGACCGCCGAAGTTGCCGAAATGGTCCTCGCGGGCGCGATCAACAAGGAACTGGTCAGCTGGATCGCCCGTGCGGGCGGCAAGGCCATCGGCATTTCCGGCAAGGACGGCGGCATGGTCGTCGCACGCAAGGTCCAGTCGAAGAAGGCGCCCAAGGCCATCGAAGGCGACGATGGCGAAGCGCTCGTCGTCGATCTTGGCTTCGTGGGCGAACCGGCGCGGATCGATACCACCGTGATCGACACCATCGTGAAGGCGGGCATGATCCCCGTCATCGCCCCAATCGGCGTGGGCGAGGATGGCGAGACGTACAACATCAACGCCGATACGATGGCCGGCTCCATCGCCGCCGCGCTCGGCGCATCGCGCCTGTTCCTGCTGACCGACGTTCCCGGCGTGCTCGACAAGGACAAGAACCTCCTCACCGACCTGCGCCCCGCCGATATCGCGCGGCTGGCCGAAGATGGCACGATCAGCGGCGGGATGATCCCCAAGCTGGAAACCTGCGTCCACGCGGTTGAGGCGGGCTGCGAGGCAACCGTCGTTCTCGATGGCCGCGTGCCGCACGCGATGCTGCTGGAAATCTTCACCGCTCAGGGCGCGGGCACGCTCATCCGCGCCTGAGGGAACCAGCGGCAGTTCCAAGCGTCGGTGCGGGATGATCCGCACCGCGCTCGCTCTCGCCACCGCTTCGGCCCTCGTTTTCCATCTTGGCGGTTGCCAGAAAGGCCCCGCCTCGCCTTCGCCGGACGCGACCGAGACCATCGCGCCTCCCTCCGCCACCGCAATGCCGGAACTGACGCCGACCGAACCGCTGCCGATGGTCACCCCCGGCGAACCTTCGCTCGCCCGCGATCCGGCACAGGCCGTGCAGGCGCTGGCCGACGCCATCGAAGCGCGCGACTGGAAGGCGGTTCGTGGCTTCTGGGGCGACAACGGGCAGAGGAGCGGCATGGACGACCGCGCCTTCGCCGCAAAATGGAGCACTCTGCTCGCCCCCGTGGTCGCCGTGGGCAAGGGTGAGCAGGAAGGCGCTGCGGGTTCGCTCTATTACACCGCGCCCATTACCATCGTGGACGGCCCGCGCACGCTGAAAGGCGAAGTGGTGATGCGCCGCGTCAACGACGTTCCCGGCGCAACGCCCGAACAGTTGCGCTGGCACATCGAAAGCACCACGCTGCAACCCTGATCGCTTGCCAATTTCGTAAGCAACACATACAGAATGCTCTCATCGCTGCCCCACGGGCGGCGAAGGGGCACTTGTGGCACCGGGAGAGGGTCGGCTAGGAGCGGTGGCAAGCTGCCTTTCAGCCGATAGGGAAACGCACCAATGATGCTCTACACGCTGATCTCGATGATCAATTACCTCGTCAACATCATCGTTATCGTGGTGATCGTCCAGTTCGTGCTGGGCCTGCTGATCTCGTTCAACGTCGTGAACATGCACAACAACGCTGTTGCCGCGATCTGGAAAGCGCTGAACGCCATTCTCGAACCCATGCTGCGCCCCATCCGCAAGATCATGCCCGATACCGGCGCGATCGATTTCTCGCCGATGGTGCTGATCATCGGGTTGAACCTGCTGACGATCCTGTTGAGCGGCATTGCCGCTTCCACCGCAGGCGTCTGAATTGACGGATATTCCCATGACCGCTGCCGTAATCGACGGAAAAGCCTTCGCGGCCACCCTCCGCGCCCGCGTGGGCGAACTCGCCACTGCGTTCGAAGCCAAGGCTGACCGCAAGGCCGGCCTCGCCGTGGTGCTGGTGGGCGAAGACCCGGCCAGCCAGGTCTATGTCCGCTCCAAGGGCAAGAGCACGATCGAAGCGGGCATGAACAGCTTCGAACACAAGCTGCCCGCCGATACCTCGGAAGCCGATCTGCTGGCCACGGTCGAAACGCTGAACGCCGATCCCGCGGTGGACGGCATCCTCGTCCAGCTTCCCCTGCCAAAGCACATCGACGAACAGAAGGTCATCGCCGCGATCAATCCTGACAAGGACGTGGACGGCTTCCATGTGACCAACGCAGGCCGCCTCGCCGTGGGCCAGCCGGGCTTCGTGCCCTGCACGCCGCTGGGCTGCCTGATGCTGCTGAGGGACAGGCTGGGCGATCTCTCCGGCCTTGATGCCGTGGTGATCGGGCGTTCCAACATCGTGGGCAAGCCGATGGCGCAGTTGCTGATTGCCGAAAGCTGCACCGTTACCGTCGCGCACAGCCGCACCAGGAACCTGGCAGATGTCGTAAAACGCGCCGACATCGTGGTCGCCGCCGTGGGCCGCCCGGAAATGGTCAAGAGTGACTGGATCAAGCCAGGCGCAACCGTGATCGACGTGGGCATCAATCGCGTTCCCGGTGCTGAGGCTGGCAAGACGAAGCTGGTGGGCGATGTGGACTATGCCTCCGCCGCCGCAGTGGCCTCGGCCATCACGCCCGTTCCCGGTGGTGTCGGCCCGATGACCATCGCCGTGCTGCTGCGCAACGCTCTGGTCGCCGCCTATCGCAACGAAGGGCTGGAACTGGCTGCCGACGCGGTTTGAGGCACATCCTGCAAGCCCACACCCCGCTCGTCCTGAGCCTGTCGAAGGACGACGGCACAGTGCCCGGTGCTTCGACAAGCTCAGCATGAGCGAATCATAAAAATCTGGAATGACGAAGGGGTTGTGAGCGGGGTGGGCAGCACGCACCCCATCGGCTAGACCAAGCCCATGAAGCGCTTCCTCCCCCTCACATTCCTCCTCTGCGCCACCCCGCTCCTCGCCCAGCCCGGCCCGCCACCTGAAGGTGAACAGGGCGGCCCCGGACGCCCGCAGCGCGCCTATGCCAATCCCAGCGCCCTGATCGCCGCAGACATCGCTTTCGCCCGCCTCGCCCGCGAGAAAGGCCTGTGGACCGCCTTCCGCGAAACCGCCGCCGAAACCGCCGAGATGTTCGACGGCAAGCGTGTGCACGCCAAGGATCTGCTCAAGGACCGCAAAGACCCTGCCGAACCCTTTCAATGGGCGCCCCGCGCCGCATGGATCGCTTGCGATGGCTCGGCCGGCCTGACCATCGGCGGTGCCAGCTATCCCGGCGGCGGAAACGGCGAATACGTCACTGTCTGGGAGCGCCAGTTCAAAGGCAAGCAGCCGTGGAAATGGGCGCTCGACGATGGCACCAGACTGGCCAAGGCTCTGCCCGAACTCGATTGGGTGCAAGGCACCGTGGCCGATTGCCCCGTCCGCCGCAGGCCCGAAGGCGAAGTGCCGCCTCAACCCGGCAGCAGGCGCGAACGCAAGGAGCAGGACAAGGCCGCCCCCATGATACCGCTCGCCGGGCCACTCCCCGCCAGCGATGCCCCCGCAGGCGCTGACAGCAAGACCGGACAGTCCCGCGATGGCAGCCTTGCGTGGCGCTCCACCGTCCTGCCCGATGGCAGCCGCCATCATACCGCATGGATATGGAAAGATGGCGCGATGAAGCCGGTGTTCGACCGCGTGTTTCCAGCGAACGGAGCCTGACGCCATGTGGCAACTGTTCATCTCCGCCTTCATCACGCTTTTCGTGGTGATCGATCCGCCCGGCTGCGCGCCGATCTATGCGGGCCTCACCGCCAACGCTTCGGCCAAGCAGGCGTTCAGCATGGCCCTGCGCGCCTGCGTGATCGCCACCGGCATCCTGCTGGTCTTCGCGCTGTTCGGTGAAGACCTGCTGGGCGCGCTGCACATCGAACTCGACAGTTTCCGCATTGCGGGCGGCATCATGCTGTTCCTGATCGCGCTCGACATGGTGTTCGAAAAGCGCACCGAGCGGCGCGAAGAACGCGCCGAAAAGGTTCGCACCGCGCAGCCCCATGTCGAAGACGTCTCGGTCTTCCCGATGGCCATGCCAATGCTCGCAGGCCCCGGCTCGATCGCCTCGGTCATGCTCCTCACCTCGCGCGCCAATGGCACACAGGAAACCGCCGTGATCCTCGGCGCACTGGGCGTGGTCATGGTCCTCAGCTTCATCGCCCTCGTCGCCGCCCGCCCGATCATCCGGGCCCTCGGCTCGCAAGTGGAAGCGGTCATCACCCGCCTGCTGGGCGTGTTGCTGGCAGCATTGGCCGCGCAATTCGTGATCGACGGCATTCAGGCACAGTTCTGAGCCAATCCTCCCTGATTTTCCGAAGGACAATCGGGGAGGGGGACCGCCCGCGCAGCGGGTGGTGGAGGGGTGATGATTGCCCCTCCATCAGCGGTTACTGCAACGTCACGCGCCCGCCATCGTCGCTGTCGCGCTTGCCGAAGAACTGCATCAGTTGCACCAGCAACTCGCACCGCTCGGCCAGCGTATCGACCTCAAGCAGCGCCTGCTTGGCCGCCGTATCGAACGGTGCGATCTGCGAAACGCCGTTGATCAGCGACATGTCGTCCAGTCGCCCAACCGAATCCCAATCGACTGAATACCCCTGCGCATCGGCAAACTTGCGCGATTCGCGTTCGAACGATGCGCGCTCGATCCCGCTCAGCACCTCGTCCATATCATCGGCGATCAGTTCCGCTTCGATCTGGCGGAACGGCGTGGTCACTTCCAGTTCACGGATCATGCGAAAGCGGGAAATGCCTTCAAGGACAAGGTTGTAGCGCCCATCTTCCAGCGCTTCGACATCGGCGATCTTGCCAACGCAACCCACGCGGAAAAGCGGCGCCCCCTCGCCCCCGGCCTGCGGCTGGATCATCGCAATGCGCCGGTCCCGCGCCAGCGAATCGCTGACCAATGCGCGATAACGCGGCTCGAAGATGTGCAGCGGCAATTGCAGACCCGGATAGAGCACCGCGCCCGCCAAGGGGAAGATCGAAAGGCGCGTGTATGTGTCGCTCGCGCCCATCGCGATCAGCCGAACAGCACGGTCGAAAGCTTGCGGCGCGTGGCCGAAACCCACGGATCTTCAAGGCCGATTGCCTCGAAAATCTGCAGCAGGCGCGCCTTGGCCGCGCCTTCGTTCCATTCCCGGTCCGCAGCAATCATGCCCAGCAGCTTTGCCGCCGCCTCATCACGGTCACCGGCAGCGTAAAGCCCGTTCGCAAACGCAAGCTGCGCTTCCATATCTGCAGGGCGTTCAGCCGCAGCAGCGCGCAGCGCGGCCAGTTCACCCGCCTCAGGCGCATCCTCGGCCAGCGCCAGCATCGAGCGGACCTGCGCAAACAGCGGGTCTGCCGTCAGCTTGGGATCGAGCGAATCAAGCACGGCCTGCGCTTCGTCCTTCTGCCCGGCAGCGATCAGGGCGCGGATCAGCCCGGCGTGGGCCTGTGCATTATCCGGCGCGATTTCAATGATCTGGGCAAAGATGCTGACCGCGCGTTCGCCGTCTCCGCCCGCCAGAATCTCTTCGCCCATCGCCAGCAGCGGGGCAACGTCCTGCTCCGGCTCACCGGCCTGCACGGGAAGCTTTTCCAGCAACTGGTCCAGATACTGCTTCAACTGCGATTCGGTGCGCGCAGGCGTCAGGTCCGCCACGGGCTGCCCCTGGAACATCGCATAGACCGTCGGGATCGAGCGCACCTGGAACTGCGCTGCGATGAACTGCTCCTCGTCCACGTTCACCTTGGCGAGGATCACGCCCTTGTCGGCATAGTCCGCCGCCACTTTTTCCAGCACCGGTGTCAGCGCCTTGCACGGCCCGCACCACTCTGCCCAGAAGTCGAGAATGACCAGTTTGGTCATTGAAGGTTCGACGATGGTCTTGCGGAAGCGGTCGACCGCTTTCTGTTCGTCCAGGTTTAGCCCCATGCTGGCCAAAGTGCGTCTCCGGTAAGGTCAGGTGCATCTAGGTGCGTCTAGGTGCACTTCAGGATTTGCCGCACAATGTGGTGCGCAGGCGGCGTTCGGCAAGGGGAATCAGGCATTTCGACAAAGACTTCGCCCCACATGCATTTTTGGTGTTGCGCTTCTGCCGAGTCACCGTTAGAGGCCCCCACACCCCAGCCGGACGGGGCATCTCCAACCGGCCAGAAACGCACGAGCGGGCGTAGCTCAGGGGTAGAGCACAACCTTGCCAAGGTTGGGGTCGAGGGTTCGAATCCCTTCGCCCGCTCCAGTTTTTCAAGCACTTAGATGAGTGATTCCAGATAATCTGGCCCATTGGGGCCAGATTGGGGTGCAGTAGCGCATTTCTGCACGCGCGGGCCAAGTGAACCGGCAAATTATCACGCTCTTCCCAATGACATAGGCAGTCACCTCTGTTCACTTTTTGTTCCCATGGCGCTGACTTTCGAATCTCGGAGTAGATTCGCAAGGCTATACCACTCAAAGTTTAGCTGCCTGCAAGTGCGTCGTCCGTCAGTCCTACATCGGCTCTTCAAAGAGGAGAATCGACATGGCCGGAAAGCATTCCGTCAGCCTGTGCTTCATGACCGTACCCGAGTTCTGCACTTGGGCGCGGATAGGGCGCACCAAAACATACGAAGAAATCAAAGCCGGGAAGCTCCGGGCGTTCAAGGTAGGTCGCAAAACGCTGATAGACGTTCGAGACGCTGGCAAGTGGGCTGATGAGCAGCCCGATCTGATTCTCTGGCGCACTCCAGAAGAGGTCTTTGGCATGGAATCTCCCGATGGCGCGTAAGACCCACCCCCTCCGCACCGCCACGGACTCGCCGAAGATGCGCGATTGCATCGACTGGTGCCTCGCCCAGCGGATCGACTTCGTCCGCACCAGCCCGCACCAAATCAAGGTTCAGCACCTCAATTATTACCCCGATCGCGAGGCGATCCAGTTCGACGGGAAGAAGAAGTTGCCCGTCGGCACCTTCGAGAAGTTCAAGAACCTCGCGCTCCAGAATCGCGAGTGGCGTAGAGGGCAGCTTGGCAAATTCGCTCCGGGACTGACCGACGAATAGCCTTGCAAAACCATTGACACAGGTGAATTTCGGCGGGGAAGTTCCCCCGCCGGTCACCACGGTAACAACCGTCAAACATTACCCCACACCGCCAAACCCCATCTCGAAGATGGCGAGAAACTCCTCCGCTTGAGAAGGAATAATTTTATCGCGGAGGGTTGTCGTCAGCCCCGCGCGAGTTTCAAGCACTTTCTAGCTTTTCTGCGGCTTTGCGAGGCCAAATTCTCCGGTTCTCTTACTGATTCCTCCGGAAATCGTAGATCAAATGCCGAGGTCAGCCAGTTGTCGGGACACCTCGCCTCGGTAGTAAAACTGCGAGCCGAAATGATAGCTTCGCTTCCCTTGATTCCGTCGTTCGGAGTCCAGCACTTTTTCGTAATCCACCCGCCAAGGGTGAAATGCTGAATCCGAAATCGCCGAAGACCGGCCACATCGCTGACCGAGCACCGTACCCTGATCCTCCGCGCGAAGGCCCGCATATTCCGAAAGTAGAACGCGCCTACGGTTATGTGGGACTAGGCCGGCCAATTCATCGGGGTCAACACCCTTGGCCATGTACCGGAAAACGTTCCATTGCCCGTCGATGCTCATGTCCAGATCGCAGACATCAGTCACGTAGAGTGGCTGCCCACGCTTCGTTCTCCGTATCGGGGTCCGTGGCGTGTCCGTGGCCGAGGCGATGGATTTCCTCGCCCATCGCCCAAACTCGCTGACCACTGGACTCGGCACGTGCAAAAGGAAGTGAGTATGGAGCCCCATTGCACGGCCCACTTCCTTGACCCAGATGCCTGCATAAGGCGGGAACTGCTCATTCTGCTTGCGCTGGTAAGCAAACCAGCTCGTCATCCGTTCTTGGAATGCCTGTTGAGCTTTCGCCGCAGCCATATGATCGGTCAGTCCCGCCAGCGACCAACTGACCGTAGCGAAGGTGTTCAATATCCAGCCGTTGTAATTGGCCGTGGCCACGCCCTTGTAAAGGCGCAGGAAATCGCGGTTGTCTAGGTATCGCGATTGGTACGGGACGCGCCGTTGCTGGATCGGGTATATGGCCTTAGCTAACTGGCTATCGAACCCGTTACCCAAGGGCACCTTGAGTCGCCCTTGCCGGTCGATTGGTTCCAGCCCACTTTCCCGGAGATAGCGCAGGTACAGATCGGCGTCAGAGAGGCCTTTGGTGCTAGTCATCGCTGAGTGGCTAGCACGCGCTTGTAGCAATCAAAACTACTGCCGAATGAACCCTCCTTCCCGCCCGAACCGGGCATCAGTGGAGGAAGGTCCTAGTGATTCCCGTAAACAACAAGCCGATCGAGCAATTGCCGATTATCCCGACCGCCGTGCTGATGAAGCACCGCGCCTACGAGGAATTCGACAACCGCTTCCGTTCATGCGCGCGGTTGCTTCAGAGCCTTTGGCGTCAAAACCAGAAGCTGCCAATCGGCACCTTTATCCCCAGGAACGGGCGTAAGCGCACCATCGGCTCTCTGATTTCGACGGCCGCTGGCGCCGAGGGCCGCAATTTCCTGACTCCCGCCATTGCCGAATTCGCCCGACTTGCAGTGGCTTACCAGGAGCGCGATGCGCTGATCGACAAGAACCGCCTGTTTACCAACCTTCTCTCGTCAATGCCATTAGCGCTGAATGCCTGCGGGCCTCTTCATCAGGACCTCGACCTCGCCGCCCGAGTACTTCGCGCCATCATTCCTGGCATCGACATCAAGGCAGTGCTCGACGTTCTCGTGGAGCACGGGCCAGGCCGAAAGGACCGAACCCTCACTGGCGACCGGAGCGCCTTCGACATGGCCTTCATTTATGAACGCAGCGACGGTCAGCGCGGACTCGTGGCCTGCGAGTTTAAGTATTCAGAAACCGGCACCGAACCCGCACCGCCCGAACTCAACCCTCGCTACACAGACCTTGCCCATTCATCGGGCTTGTTTCGCGAACCCGACCACGCGGCGCTGCGCGTCAATCCGCTGCAACAGCTCTTCCGTGAACACCTGCTGGCACAGGCCACTGTCATGCGCGGCGATTATGCCGAGGCCCACTTCGTCCTGATTGCCCCGCGCCTCAATCACCTCGTTCAGAATAGCGCAGCGCTCTACGCCAGCTTCCTCACCGCACCGGTCCAGGGCCAAGTGCCCTTCATCAACGTCCACCTCGAACAGTTGGTAGACGCCTACGGTTGGGCCGGTGAGCATGCTCATGCCACCGCCCTTCATGACCGCTATTTGGCGTGGGAGCGGGTCGACGAGGTTGTCCGTGCCGCAGTCAAGGCCAAGACCCCGGTCTGGCCGACGGAACAGATCAAAGCGCCCAAGACGGCCACTGCCAAGACTTCGAAGCCAAAGGCGGCGTGACATGAACCGCCCCACCTTCATCGATGATGCGGCCTTTACCCAACTCCTCGCCAACGGTCACTGCACTGCTGGCGGGGACGATATCGACCCCCACCCGGTCATCAAACTGTTCACGCCCGATGCTGGTGCAACCTGGCTGCTGACCGAGATCGATCCAGATGATGAAGATTTAGGCTTTGGGCTATGTGATCTCGGCCTCGGTATGCCCGAGCTTGGCTACGTCCGGCTTAGCGAAATTGCTGCGGTGCGGGGACGATACGGCCTTCCGGTCGAGCGCGACACCAGCTTCATCGCAGATCGACCACTCTCCCACTTTGCGGAGGAGGCTCGATCGGCTGGCCGCATCAGGGCGTAAGCAGGGCGGCTGGCTCAACCTTCAACGGGCGGGACAACTCCCACAGCGTCACGATTGTCGGATTGCGCTGACCGCGTTCCAAACCGCTGATGTATTGCTGCGAGAGGCCAGCCGCTTCGGCCAGCTGTTCTTGGCTCAGGGCAAGTGCAACGCGCAAGCGCTTCACGTTTCGCCCAACCAGAACCCGCATATCCATGCGATGCTGAATCGCGGATATGGCCGATCGAGTTTATCAACTTTAATGTGTAATCAGTGGGCTGAGTAATCATTGAGGGGCAACGAGATGACCGAGCAATCTTCTAAGAGCAGACCATGGGCCTGGATCCTTGCCCTACTGATTGGCGGAGGTATTCTGTTCCTCGCCTGGGATCGGTTCGGGTTCGGAGGGAACGCACCTCTCGCGGGCGGACACGGCTTAATCGATCAGGCCATCGGAAGCCCGTCACCTTGGACCCTTGCCGAAGAAGCCGATCCGATGACCGACGACCGGATCATCAAAGCCCATCGCCAGATCGAGGTCGACGGTTTCCGGATCGACACGGCCATCGCCTGCCAACCGTCAGAGGCTATCCTCACCTACACGTTCACGACGTTCGATGCAGATGGGGTAGCCACAGGCTTCAAGCAGGAGCTTGGTGGCACGATGATGAACCCCGTAGCCTATCACAACGCGCAATTCAGGCCGGACGCAGGAGCACCGAAGGTCATCAAATACACCCAGCCGCGGTACACCAACATCTTCGAGCTCAAGGTGCCTTTCGTGGGCGAAGACGCTCCTGCGCATATCCGCAACGACAAGAGCTTCATGACTTATGTCGCAGAGCTGGCGCAGCTCGCCTCCGCGCAGCAACTGACGGTGCGGCTGCCTCTGGAGCAGGGTGAGCCCGTCATCCGGATCGATCAGACGGACAAAGTGGTCGCGGGTGTCTTGGGTCAGTGCGCACGCCCAGCAGCAACTGCGAAGTCGGGGCCACATTCGGCTGAAACCTCTCACCCCATCGGGCCACAAACGCATAACTTCACGATCACTGGCAACTTCAGAATGAACGACGACCACAATCAGGTCATGTCGAGCGGCGAGCGGTCAGGCACCGGCGTGGAACGCATTGCAAGCCTATGTGTGGGCGACAAGCTGGTAATTAGGAATGACGCCACCGAGCCAGTCGATCTCATTGGTTCGATCTATGCCAGCGATGATAGTTCGGCCATCGACACGCTCGCCCCCGGCAATTCGGTGACGCTGGACAGCGCGGAAGCGGGGGAGTTCATCATCGATAGCCCCCAGCACACCACCGCGCGGCTTCGCTATCGAGTATCCGATTGCCGCTAGCGTTCGCCAATGCGGCTGGAGCAAAGCACCGGCTTGGCCAAGACATTCAGAGGAAGCAAACTTGGCACGAAAAGTCGCCCGATGCTCGTTGATGACGCACACGGGCCACGTGCGCGCCGTTAACGAGGATGCCATTGCAGTCTCGGCGTTAGACGAACCTACCTTGGTTCGTTGGACCGGTGACATGGCCGTAGATGAGGGATGGGCCTTGGTTGCCGACGGCATTGGCGGTCATGTTGCCGGTGAGGTGGCGAGCAAGATCGTGGTCGAGCTTCTCAGGCCAGTGATGGGTTCGCTGACGAACCGCCATGAAATCGCTTTGGCGGTCAACGCGGCAAACGATGGCTTGTATGCCACTATGGCCCGCCACCCGGCATTTGAAGGTATGGGCACAACAATTGCAGGCGTCATCATTCGAGGAGATGACGCGCTCGCATTCAATGTCGGAGACAGCCGCATTTACATGCAAACTCAGGGCAAACTCAGACAGATCAGCGAAGACGATGTGGTTGATAGCAACATGCTCACCCAATGCCTCGGCGGCTTCGTGAGGTCGACACAGCTCGATCCGCACGTCCGGAAAATCCGCCTGCCACCCAGTGCCAAGCTCCTGCTATGCAGCGACGGTCTCACTGACATAATTGCCGACGATGATATAGCCGCGCTTCTCGCCCTGGTCGAAGCCGAGCCCGCCGAAATTCTCGTGCAAGCAGCGCTCGACGCTGGCGGAATTGATAACGTCTCCGCAGTCGTAATTGAGCCGCTTTCGAACTGGAAGTTGTCAGGCAATCGACGAACGAAAGATGCCGTAGCGCGCGGGTGATGGCGCACTACCGCTTCCAACCAGATCAAGCCGTTATCCAGCAGGGGCGGAAATCGTGGCACATTTCAGGACTCGCCGTTCGCTTGATATAGATCTGCCGGACAGCATCGTGCCCCAGTTTCCACAGGCCGGGCAACCCAGTGGTGATCCGATAAACCCTCATCCGCTCATGTGGAGTGGTGGCCACCTTCATAGTCAGCTATCGCTACAGACTTACTATTCGCGACGCAGCCAGCATCCTCGCGATTTGCGTACACCAACGGGGGAAATCAGTGAGCGGAACGATTTCGGCAGATGCTCTTGGGCGTCTGCGCGCCGCTAAGGCTGCGATGCAGAAGGACGCGGAAATTCGCGAAATTCTCGAATCGCGAGATAGCGTCATCGATCGTTATGGCCCCCAGTTCCAGCCTGGGCAGATTGAGCAGATCGATGAGAAGGTGCTGCGCTCGTTTCTCCTGATCGAGAACAACAAGCACTGGTCTGGGCTCTTTCGGCAGAGCAACCGTATTTGCGCGGATATGACCGCAACTCGCGCCGCTTTAGGCGCGCTGGTCGACGAAAGCCGGCCGATTGAGGAACGGGTTCGGGCGGCGACCGAGATAAAAGGTCTAGGCAAGGGGATCATCACTGCAATTCTGATCGTCGCGTACCCGAACAAGTATGGCGTCTGGAACAACACCTCCGAGAGCGGACTGGTTGACCTCGACCTAATGCCTGATTGGCCGCGCGGAGCGAGCTTCGGCGTACGCTATGCTGCGATCAATGCCGTCCTCAATGAACTGGCTAGAGAACTCGAGGTCGACCTTTGGACCCTCGACACCATTTGGTGGTACCTGTCAGACGATCAAGAAGAGATCGAGGCCCAAGATGAAACCTCGCCGGTCGCGGATGTCCGAACCGCGCAAGTTGCCACCCGCTTCGCAATCGAGCGTCACCTGCACGACTACCTTTTTGACAATTGGTCCCAGCTCGAACTGTCTAGCGACTGGGAGTTGTTCGTTCGCGATGGAGAACCGGACGCGGGATATGAATTTCCGACCCCGGTCGGCAGGATTGACCTCTTGGCGAAGCATAGACGTGAGGCCAGATGGCTTGTGATCGAGCTCAAGCGCGACAAGTCGTCTGACGCGGTCGTCGGGCAAATATTGCGCTACATCGGATGGATCAAAGCCCACCTCGCTCAGGCGAGTGAGACAGTCGAAGGGCTGGTCATCGCCGCACGCGCGGAGGACAAGCTTCACTATGCGCTGAGCGCGGTGCCCTCCGTCTCATTCAAAAGCTACGAGGTGGAGTTTCGACTGAATGACGGCCCATCGTTCGACGAGTTCTCGCGCCCATAGTCGAACCACCGACTTTGAAGCGCAATACTGCCGATGAGACCAGGTGATCGGATATCTGGCCGTAAGAAAGGCGGAATTTGCGGCGCACCTCGGCAAATGGGTATTCGCCCTCACTCTGGCAATCGACCAACTCAAGACGTTCGCCATCGTTGATGTGAGCGTCAGCTTTTGCCGGAACCGACCGTCAAGGTCACGCAAACTGGCCGGTCAGCTACGCGCCCTTAAACCGGTCCTACTGGGCGCACTCGAAAGATACTGAAAGCTGCGGTTCGGTCAGAGCACGATTGAATAGGAGCAATTGGCGATATCGCTAAACGACCATTCCAATTCCCTTCACAGAGCCAGCTTGCTACATACGGTGTGGAGATTTAGCGTCGCTATACTGAAGCGGGCGTCAAGGCTGCGCGAGATTCGAATGGGGGCGAACTTTGAGCTTGGTGCCGCGCTTCGATAATATACCGGACGGCCTGCTTGCAGCCCTGAGAGACCGAGACGTCTCCCTTTGGCTTCGAGGCGAATTCTCCGAGGACGACATCCCAGCGGTCGTTGCGATGGTGCGGCTGCCGTGGAAACAGGTCTTCGTCGAGAATCCGAACCCCCGACTCGCCAATGCGTTGGAGGCACCAGACGACGGACCGCTCCTTCGTCGGCGTGGCTTCGTGCACGTCGTCGATACGGACCCGTCGCGAATCGAGCTTCCGGCGAGGTCGCTGCCCGTCTACCTGCTGGCCGGGCGGGACGGTCGGGGTTCCGGCTTCGAACGAACCTTGAGACGGATGACGATGCTTGAGGAGCTGCGCCGCTCGGGCGTACGGCAGCTCGCAGTAGTCGGTGACGCCGAGACAGCTCCTCCGATCGGCCTGGAGGACCTTTGGACTACCGGGTTCCGGACCGCGCTCACCGTTGTCGACGCGCGGGACGAAGCGCAGGGGCAGCTCGCGCAATGGCTTGACGCTAACGGTCAAGGCCCGACCGCCGCCGTCCTCGCCCTGACCCGGGACGCGTTCGTGACCCGTCTCACCGCATCGTACGGGGCGGCGTTCGTAGAGGATCAGCTGCTCGTCAGGCAGCGCGACGAGGCGGGCGACATCCGCCAGGTGAACCTGACAGAGACTGACGACGTGGAACGGCCGCTGCTCGACAGCTACGACCTGATCCTCGACCGCGACCTCGCGCCGGTAGACGACCTGCCTCAGGATGCGTTCAACGCCTTCTTTCAGGGCGAAGCGGACTGGCGACCCTATGCCGCAGGTCTACCCTGGACGAGGGACGACGGTGCCTGGCGCGCGTTGCAAGGTCAGCTGCGTCGCCTCGACTCCGTCGGAGCCGCGGAGAACAAGGTAACTTACGTAATGTCAGAGCCCGGCGCGGGCGGCACCACCCTGGCACGACAGCTGGCCTTCGCGGCGGCAAGGGCGGGATATCCCACACTGGTCGCGCGCCCGGTGCCGTTCACGCCCGAGGCGCTGCCGATGATCAACTTTTTGACCCGCGCGCGCCAACGCCAGGAAGACGCCAATCCGGACGGTCCCGACGCTGCGGCGGCCACAGAGCAGGACAGCAGGTTATACGAAACGCCATGGCTGCTCGTCTTCGACCGAGTGCACTGGGAATTTCGAGACGCCGACCTTCGCCGGTTCGTCCAGCAACTCGAACGCGCGGGTCGCGCGGCGTGCGTACTCGTGGTCACAGGCACGAAGCGCGAGGACGCCTATTTCGATACGGCCAGGTTCAAGCCGCTCGCCGTCCTTAGCCACATGCTCGAACGGGAACAGACGCTGGAGCTAGGGCGTCACCTGAACCGCTTCCTCCGCGCCTACGGCAAGGAGAGGGCCGACTGGCAGTGGCAGAATTTTCAGGAGGCCCATTCCGTGCGACATCTGGAAGGGCTCGCCACCTTCTGGATCACGCTCGGCTTCTGGCTGCAGACGCAATACGATTTCAACGACAACATCCAGGATTGGGTATATCGCGCATTCACAAAGCACGCCGATTCCGCCGAAATCCGAAAGGCTCTGCTGCAGATCGCGGCGATGAGTTCGGAGGGGCTGCCCATCCCGGAGTCGCTGCTAGACCAAGGCGCGAGCGCCTGGCCGATCCCGCTGCTCCTCGACGACAGGCGTGCAGAGCTTTCGCCCCTCGGTCTCGTGCGCGTGCCGCACAACGGTCGCAAATACTGGGCGCTGGCGCACGACATCCTGGGGCGCCTCCTCATCAACGCGCTTTTCTACGACTTCGAGACGCGAAAGGCGCTGGGGTTTGAGGAGGCGGGCGACGCGAACCACCTCCGGTTCATGCTGCTCCGGGAAGTCTCCCGTACGCCGGCGCTGGGCGAGAGGGCAGAACGGGAGATCGGGCAGGAGTTCGCGACAACGATTTTTAAGGTAGATCCTGACCATGGACGAGCTGGATGGGCGCACCTGTGGCGCGACGCGCTAGCGGCGCTCGACGAGATGCCGGCGCCGCTCAGAAACGGCAGCCGAGTGTTCCGGCACCACACGTCCATCTCCCGCCGACGGATCTCCTATCTAGACGAGGCCGCCTACGGCGTGACGGAGAGCGACCGGGTGGGCCTGCTTGAGCGCGCCGCCGCCGACTTGGAATACGCGCTTCGATCAATCGAGCCGTCCGCCAACGACGAGGCGGACGTGAACCTCTACAACTCGCTCGCCAACGCATATTTCGACCTAGCGAAGGTGCGCGCCGCGCAGGGTGCCCCCGCCGAGGAACTCGCCGAACTCAGGCGCCTCGCGTCGGACGCGACCCGACACGCCTATGAGCAAAGCCCCTCTAGCCCTTACGTCATCGAGACCCACGTTAAGAGCCTCATCGCCTCTGCTGAGGAGAAGGGGGAGGACGCCGCAGGCTACTGCATCGAGGCGCTCGAGATCGTCTACGGAGCGATTAGGAACGACCGCAACGAGCTGAGGCGCAACGCGCTGGCGGGGCTTGCAGATCGGGCGCTCGCGGTGCTCATGGCTTCGAAGGCAACGTCTCGGAGGTTGGAGACGCCCGAGACCGCTACGGAGGTGCTCGTCGCCGCCTGGATGGCCCTCGCGGCCCCGTTCGGCGGGCGAGCACCTGAATCGCTCGACGACGTGCCGCCCGACGCCTTGCGCGATGCGCTGGTCGATCTAGAGCGGCCGGCCGGGGCGGGCAACTCTCAGGTCGCGCGTCTGCGCTACCAAGTCCTCCTCGCCGCGGCGCCCCTTGACTTCGAGCGCCAGCTGGAGGCGCTGGACCTGCTTGTCGGGACCGACTACCGGCTTCCACCGCAGCTCCGTCTCGAATACGCGCTGCTGCTGTTCCAGCGGATGCGGACGGACGAGGCGGACCGGCAGTTCAGGACGCTCCGCACGCTCTGGCGCGAGACGGACATCTTTGCCCAGGTGCCCGAGCAGATGCGCTGGCTGCTCGTCCCCGACGGGTCTGCCAGGCGCGTGGTGAACGCGGTCGCTGCCTACGACCACGGCCACCGCGCCATGGCTAGGGTTCGCGAGTTCGCGCGATTTGACGTGCCCTACCGGCCGCAGGAGTTTGGAGTGCGGGAGCACAGGCCGGGGACGGTCTTCGCGGCGCACGTCTCGCTGGGGCACAACGGCCCCTTCCTGCGACCCGTGCAGTCCGCGCGGCGCTGACGTGGCCGCAGAGCGGGTTGACCCAGTCGCCAACTACGGGGCTTACAAGGGCTGGCGCCTTCTGCCGCGGTCCGTGCTCGTCGAGGGCACGTCCGACGAGTCGCTGTTCGGCCTCGCCGCGGATCTACACCGGGTCGCGACCGGCAAGCACCTGCTGGCCGACCTCGCAATCGTAGCGGCGGGGGAGGGCGATCGTGGGGGCACCCACGGCGTCGTGCGCGAGCTCGTGGTCCTGCGGGGGCTGGTCGGCTCCCACCTGTCCCCGACCGGGCGTCCGATCTACAGGGTGATCGGACTGTTCGACGACGACGCGGCTGGCCGGAAGGCCGTCAACGGGGCTCGAGCGGTCGACACGGCCATCGTGGAATACCGCGACGTGTTTCGCATTCGACCGGTGATGCCGGTGGTTGGGAACTTGGATCCGGGCGCGGTGCAACGCGGGTTCGACAAGGCGAACGAACCCTTCAAGGGGCTCGCATGGGAATTGGAGGACATGATTGGGGATGACCTGATGCAGCTGTTCCTCGAGGATCATCCGACGGCCATGGTAAGGGAGCATCGGGCGGGCGAAGCCTGCCATAGGGATCTCACCCGCGACGGCAAGGCGAAACTGGTCCGCTTCTGCCGCGCCAACGCCGACCTCGCCAGTTTAACTAGACTGATCGAGGCCATCCACGCGCTCCGCTGCTACATGGCGCTTCCCGACCTTCGCTGAGGGTCGATAGGGGCTCGCGCAGTGCTACGAGGGATTGGATGCAGGCTGTCCCGATCCGTTCCGGGAGTGCCTCGTTGTCCTATATCGTCTAGCCTCGACATGAGCCCCGAGGCGGCGAGGCGATGTTCGACGTTTCGCTGGCCCAAGGTCACTTAAATCGCTGCCAAGTATAAAACCTGCCCGGCAACTGATGACCCATTTCTGTCCATCTGCGATGCCGGTCTGGCAACCACTGCATGTCCACTCCTGGCGAGAGTTGTAGTTCGAACTATCGCTCAGGAACGGAAGGATTGTCCCAACATAGCGCGTTCCGCCACCCGCCCGAGGTAGGTGAAGAACGGCAGAATTTGGGGCTCGCGCCAACTAGGCGTAACGGCTGACCTGCGGCGAATAAAGGCAATTGGATGCACCCCTGACTGAACCTGACGCCGCAACGCAGGGGCGCAGGTCATGAAATCCAACATCTTCGAACGCATCACGAACCAGATCGTCGAGGCGATCGAAGCGGGCGCGCCCGACTACAGCATGCCGTGGCACCAATCCGGTAAGTCGCTCGATTGCCCGACCAATGCCATCACCGGACGCGCCTATCGCGGCCTCAACGTCGTAACGCTCTGGATGGACGGCCTGGCCGCGGGCTTCCAGACCGGACAGTGGGCGACGTATCGGCAATGGAACGAAACGGGCGCGCAGGTCCGCAAGGGCGAACGAGGGACGCAGGTCTTCTTCTGGCATCGGCGCGAGCAGGTCCACCAAGCTGATGGAAAGGACAAATCCGGGCAGCGCAAACTGGGCTTCATTGCCAAGGCCTTCACGGTGTTCAACGCCGATCAGGTTACCGGCTACAACGCTGATCCGGTTCCAGAACTATCTGAGACAGAGCGGCTGGCAGGCGTTGAGGCGTTTGTCACCGCGACAGGCGCGATCATTGGTCACGGCGGGGATTCCGCTTGTTACATTCCCAGCAGCGACACGGTGCGGATGCCTGAATTTAAGCAGTTCAAGACGCCCGAGGCATATTATTCCGTGCTCTGTCATGAGCTGACGCACTGGGCAGGAGCCAAGCACCGGCTCAATCGCCAGCTCTGCAACCGCTTTGGCTCGCAGGCTTACGCCATCGAAGAACTCGTGGCGTTATCTGGACAGTCTGCACCGTGCCTGACGCACCATTGAACGGTATGCTCTG
>NZ_JBMLSM010000005.1:73328-151796 GCF_049240505.1 Novosphingobium sp. | reverse complement strand
CCTCGGCAAAGACCCAATCGAGCCACATGCGCGAAGGCGTGCCGCGGAACAGCCAGTACCGCTCCGCAAACAACCGCCACGCCGCGCGCGGATCGACCGCCTTGTTGCGCACGCCCAGATCTTCCAGCGCCACCCCTTGCGAATAGAGCATACGGAAGACGTAATGATCCGGCACCAGCAGCAGGTCGGTCGCATTGCCGAACGCCGCATTCCCCGCAAACCAGCGCGGATCGGTGTGGCCATGCGGACTGATGATCGGCAGGTCCTTCACCTGCGCATACAACTCCCGCGCCAGGCCGCGCACCGAAGGTTCGACCGGCAACAACCGGTCGGCGTGTAAGTCCAAATTGCGCGGCATCTCAGTCTTCCAGTGCGGTGAATTTGAAGTTGCGGAATTGGGTTTCGCCGGGGCCAGCAGCGTAGATGCCGGGGCGCAGCATCAGGAAGCCGCCGCGCACGTTATGGTGATAGCCGGACACTTCCATGCCCCGGTCGAACTTGCGCCAGGTCTTCCCGCCATCGCCCGACGTGTAATAACTGATGATGTGGCGACGGTTGATCACGCGAATGCGCATCGATGAGCCATGCGGATTGGCGGGGCGGCCACGCTCCATGCCATATTGGTGGGTGACGAAGCGGTCCTTGTCGAAGCCGAGGCCTGCGTAGAGCTTGTCGTCATAGAACAGCACCACGCCCGCCGTCGCGCCGGGCGCAAGGTCGATGTCGCATTCGAACTGGTAGGAGGTATCGCCCGCAATCAGCAGCAGAGGAGAGCCGGTGGAGGGGGCGAGGCCTTTGCCTTGCAGGAACAGCGTGTTGCCAGCCACCCGCGCGCGGCTTGCTTCATCGGGCGCGGGGCGAAAGAACGACCATTTGGTACCGATTTGAAGCGTGGCGAAATCGTCGGACAGCGGCATTCCGTGGGGGAGGGCTGTTCCGCCTTTGGGTTTGGGCAGGGGTTGCGAAAGATCGCCGCCCTTCATGTGGAACCAGCCATCGGCGGTCCACTCCACCGGATCGAGAAGGCACTGGCGGCCCAGCGTCCAGAAGCCGTTTTCGAAGCCGTGGTAGAGGCTCCACCACGATCCATCGGGCGCTTCGACAAGGCTGGCGTGGCCGCGCGACCACCATGCTTCGCGAATGTCCGTGGTGCGCACCAGCGGGTTGCCGGGGTGCTGTTCCCAAGGACCGTGGATCGAGCGGGACCGCGCCGCGATGACCATATGGCCGGTGGGCGGGCCGGCAGTGCCGCCGACAGCGGTGATCATGTAGAACCACTTGCCGACGCGGTGAATTTTCGGACCTTCGGGTGAGAAGCCCTCAACGTCCCACTCATCGGGGTAGCGCCACGGATCATAGACGTGTTCGACCGGTCCGGCCAGGCTCAGGCCATCGTCGGACAGGCGGACGCGATCGCCGCCCGAAAGGAACAGCCAGCGCGAGCCATCCTCGCCCACGGCATGGCAGGGATCGATATGGTTGGGCAGACCCAGCGGCACGGGATCGCTCCACGGGCCGTCGATGTGATCGGCCCAGATCACGAAGGTGTCGTTCTGCGGAGAGGCTTTCACCGGGATGTAAAGGAAATAGCGGCCTTCATGCTTTTCAAGACTAACCGCCCAGACCGAGCCGATGTTCCTGTGCAGCGCGGGCTTGCGGGGCTGCCAGTTCACCAGATCGCGCGAATGCCAGATCAGCAGGCCGGGGTAGCTCTCGAAGCTGGAGAAGGTGAGGTAATAGTCCTTCCCGTCCTTCAGGATCGCAGGGTCCGGCCGGTCGCCCGCAAGCACCGGATTGCGGAACGTGCCGTTGCCCAGATCGGCAATGCGCTGATTGTCAAAACCCCGGCGGAAGGGCGGAATTTCTGCAGGTGAGGGTGCAGAGGCTGCGCTGGCGGGGAAGGGCGCAGCAAGGCCTAACGTAGCCAGTGCCGCCGCTTTCATCGCATCGCGGCGATCGGACGTGATTGACGTTTTCACAGCGCCAGCCCCTTGGTGCGCGCCCATGACCGCCACAGATCGGGCCAGACTTCGGCGGGTTTGCCGATGGCTTTGCGCAGGCCAAAGCCGTGGCCGCCGTGTTCGAACAGATGGGTTTCCACGCGAATGCCCTTTTCCTTCAGTGCCGCGCGCAGCAGCAGGGTGTTGTTCACCGGGACGGCATCGTCATCCTCGGCATGGGTGAGGAAGAACGGCGGCGCGTCCTTTGGCACGTTGCGGTGGGGCGAATGCGCCGCTTCCCGTGCAGGCGGAGCAGACTTGCCGACCAGCAGTTCGCGCGAGCCGGGATGCGCGTCGGGCGCGGTCATCGATACGACCGGATAGATCGGCGCGGCGCTGTGCGGTTTTGCCGAAAGCGCATCTGCCGCATCGATGGCATCATAGGTCTTTACATCGAACCGCGTGGCCAAATCGGCGCAGAGGTGGCCGCCGGCGGAAAAGCCCATTGCCGAAACCCGCTCAGGTTCGACGGCGAAATCGCGGGCGCGGTGGCGGATCAGGCGCATGGCGCGCTGCGCATCGGACAGGGCAACATCTGGCCCAGCCGCCCAGCCTTCTCCGGGCAGGCGATAGAACAGCACGAAAGCGGTGAAGCCGCGCGCCGCCAGCCAGCGGCCCATTTCATAGCCTTCCTTGTCAACCACCACCCAGCGATAACCGCCGCCCGGCGTGATCAGCACGGCAGCACCGTTGGGCCGGTCGGGCCGGAAAACCACCATGCGAGGGGCAGTGATGCCGAACACGGCGCGATCAGTGACAAGACGGTCGGTCGAACGTTCCAGCACTGTCTCGGTCAAGGCTCTGGCCGGTTTGCCGGGGGCGCCATTGGGCCAGAGGTCGATGGTTTCGGACGGTTGCGGCAGACCGGGGGGCAATGCGCCGTTCGGCACTGCTGGCACGGCGGTTTGTGCTGATGCCTTTCCGCCGATCGCCGCAGAAGCAAGAGAAGCCGCCATGAAAGATCGACGGTCGATGGTCATGGCGGCTCCTTGGGGTGTTGGCCGGGCATCAGGAGGGAGGTGCCCGGCCGGGAGAGTTGGGATCAGTACTTGAAGCGTGCACCCACCAGGATGTTGCGCCCGAAGTGATTGTTCTCGTAGTTCCGGTTCGCGTCGATATCGGTGTAGCGATAGCGATAGGTGTCGAGCAGGTTGTTGCCTTCGACCGAAAGCTCCACCCAATCGGTCAGCTTGAAGCGGACCGATGCATCGAGGTTGAACATCGAGCCGTAGCCTTCGAGGATGTTGCCGGTGCCGCTGGCGCCTTCGTGGTAACCGCCGCGATAGGTGCCCATGACGCGGGCCGAGAACGTGCCGTCATCGTAATAGAAGGTGCCGTTGTAGGCCTGCTTCGATACGTTGGCGAGCGCAGCGCTGCGGACAATGTTGACCAGCGCGCCACCCGGAGCCGTTGCCGGGCCCTGGACGGTATAATCGGCGTCGCTATCGATGAAGGTGGCGTTTGCGATGATCCCGAAGTTGCCGAGGAAGCCTTCGGTGAAGATCTTGAACGGGATCTGCGCCGCAATTTCCACGCCTTTCAGCTTGGCGCCGGTGCCGTTGACCGTGGTGGTCAGCGTCCAGATTGGCTGCGTGAGCAGAGCCGGGTTCAGCGCGGCAGGCGACGACGGGTTAAGCACCGATACCGGCAGGCCGGTCTGGGCAAAGGTTGCTTCGGTGATGGCAGCGCTTTGCGTGAAGCTGGCCACGTCCTTGATGAAGCCCGCGACCGAGATCAGCGCCTGCGGGGCGAAGTACCATTCCACCGACAGGTCATAGTTGGTGGCGCGGAAGGGTTCGAGGAACGGGTTGCCGCTGGTGACGCGGAAGTTGAAACCGTCTGCCGAACCGCCCGGCGTGAGCGAACCAAGCGTCGGACGGGTGATGACTTCGGCAATCGCGCCACGGATGATCAGGTCTTCTGTCGGATAGACCGCCAGATTGGCTGAGGGCAGGAAATCATCATAGGCGCGCTCGACCGTGGCCTGCACCGCGCCGACCAGACCGTAAGATGACTGTTCGGTTTTCACATAGCGCATACCGGCGTTGAGGGCATAGCGCAGGCCCAGCAGTTCGCCCTTGCCGTCGAACTGGATGTAGCCGCCCTTTGTGGTTTCCCGCACCCCACGGTTGTTGCCAGCATCAAGTGCCAGCGCACGATCATAGAGCTTGGTCAACGCGGTGGTGGTTTCGAGGTTGGGGACCAGCCACGAATTGGTGTTGCCGGAAGGCTGCCCGGCGTTGCCGAGGTTGAACAGCTGCGCCAGCTGCGCGGTTACAGGGATACCGTAGATCGCGGTGGGGCCGAACGCCGAGGATGCCGAGCAGGTGATGGTGCCAAGAACGCGATCAAGCCCGCCGTTGCCGCACACGGCAGTATCGCGCGTGAACGACTGAACATCGAAGTTGAACCGGCGCCACATTGCGCCCGCCTTGATGGTGAAGCCTTCGGCAACGTCCCATTCGGTGCGGAACTGCACGGTCTTGAAGCGGTTTTCCGTGTTCGACGGACGATCGCGGATTTCGGCAAGCTGGAAGTTGGCCGGATCGGTCACGCTCGTGCCGAAGGTCAGCTTCGGATGCTTCATGTCGGTATAGTCGAAGCTGTAGCCCTGCGCATCGCGATCATCGAACACGATGGTCGTTTCAACCGGAATATCGGCGTTGGACTTGGAAAAACCGCCCATCAGCGTGAAGCGCAGGGTATCCGAAACGTCCTGATCCCAGCTGCCGCCCACCTGATAGAACTCGGTTGTGCTTTTGCGCAGGTAGTGTTCGGTGCGCACCCACGCATCGTTCAGCGTGGCCGAAACCATCGTGTTGTTGGCGTCGTAAACCGGGTTCACGACATTGATCGAGCGTTCGTTGCTGCGCAGCAGAACTTCGCCCCACTGCTCTTCACGATCGGCGTTGAAGCGCGAGAACAGGCCATCGATGGAGAACTTGGTCATGTCGGTCGGCGCGAACTGGACCGAGCCGGTGATGCCAAGGCGTTCGCGGTCGTGCTTCACTTCGCCATAGCGCGGGATGCGCGGGTGGAAGGCGAGCGCGGCCTTGTCGCACGCGGCGCTGGCGCGATAGGTGCCGCCGCTGTTGGGGGTGGTGAAGCAGTTGGTGCCATCCACCGAATCAAAGCGGGCCTGCGACCAGCGGACGGTGTTGTTGCCAAGCTCCAGCACGCGGGTCTTCTGGTATGCGGCAGAGATCGACGCGCCGAACGTGCCGGCATCGTTGCGCCAACTCACCAGCCCGGCAAGGCGGGGGCCGACGTAGTCCGACAGGTCGTTATAGGTGCCGACGACAGAGGCGACTGCGGTGAACCCGGCCTTGCCTGCGAGCGGGTTGCCGGTGTTCAGATCGACGACAGCACCCAGCGAACCTTCATCCAGCGATGCTTCGGCGGTCTTGTGGACCACGATGGAGCTAAACAGTTCCGAAGCGAAGACGTTGAAATCGAACGCGCGGTCACGGTTGGCCGAAGCGCCATCGGTGGACGTGGCGACGGTTTCAAGGCCGTTGACGCGGACGCGGGTGAACTGACTGGAAAGGCCGCGCACGGTGATCGAGCGGCCTTCACCGGCATCGCGCGTGATCGAGATGCCGGGGATACGCTGCAGCGATTCCGCAAGGTTCTGATCGGGGAACTTGGCGATGTCTTCGGCGACGATCGCGTCGACTGCGCCGACCGCGTTCTTCTTCACGTTGATCGCGGCTTGCAGCGACTGGCGGAAACCGGTGACGACGATGGCGTCCGAAGGCGCGCCCTCTTCGGCGGCCACTTGCGCCTCTGCGGCGGCATCCTGCGCCTGCGCGGTGCCTGCTGCGGCAAGTGCGCCGCCAGCCAGCAGAGCCATCCTGAACAGCGAAACGCGCGATACTGAATTACGCATGTCAAATCCCCTCGTCGCCCTTTTCGGGGCCATTGCTACCGGTGTCAAAGGGGAACGTGCATTCGCGCACGACCTTCATTGGCACCACTGCTCCCACACACCGATGCTGCGACCCGCAGGGCACCGGCAGTCGTTCCGGTCTTCTTCCCAAGCGTCGATGTCGCCTTGGGTAACCGGTGTCATTATTTATTGCCCTCACGCCGCCGCTCTGTCAATAACGATGGCAATGGGAGAGTCGTTGATGCGCAAGATACTGCAAAAAGCCATGATTTCCGCAGCTTTGCTCGCCATCGGAAGTGGCGTTGCACAGGCCGAACCCCACCCTGCCGATCCGACAAAGGGCGGTGCAGGCGGGCGAATCATCCGCGTGACCACACTGGCCAAATCGGGGCCGGGATCGCTGGCAGAGGCGCTGGCAGCCAAGGGCAAACGCACCGTGGTGTTCGAAGTGGGCGGGGTTATCGACCTTGGCCGGGATTCGATCACGATCACCGAACCTTTCCTGACCGTGGCAGGTCAGACCGCGCCTTCGCCGGGGATCACGCTGATCAAGGGCGGGATCGACCTGAAGACGCATGACGTGGTGCTTTCGCATTTGCGCGTGATGACCGGCGCCGATGGGCAGGCAAAACTTTCGGGCTGGGAAGCGGATGCCTTTTCAGGCGTTGCCGCGCACAACGTGGTGGTCGAACATTGCAGCTTCCTGTGGGCGCTGGACGAGAACATGTCCGCGTCGGGGCCACGCTTCACCGGCAACACGCTGGCCGAATGGCGCGCTGGCACCAGCCATGATGTGGTGTTCCGGGATAACATCGCGGCCGAGGGCCTTGCCAATTCCAGCCATCCCAAGGGTGAGCATTCCAAGGGTTCGCTGATCCACGATAATGCAACGAATATAACGTTTTACCGCAATGTCTGGGCGCACAATGTGGAGCGTGCGCCGCTGGTCAAGGGCGGTGCGCAGGTCAGCATGATCAACAACGTGATCTACAATCCCGGCCACCGCGCGGTGCATTACAACCTGATGAATCTGGAATGGCTGGGCCATGATTACGTGACGGGCGAGATCACCGCCGTGGGCAATGTGATGCGTGGCGGCAACGATACCGATCCGGGAATGCCTTTCCTGATGCTGGGCGGCGATGGCGATCTGAAATATTATGGCAAGGACAACCGCGCGGTGGACCGCCACGGAAATCCGCTGCCGCAGTTCGGCCGCTATGGTGAAACGAAAGCGAAACTGATCACGACCAAGGCCCCGCTGGTGGATGTTTCCCGTTACAGCGTGTTGCCCTCGGGCGATGTCGAAACTTCGGTGCTGCAGACCGCAGGCGCGCGTCCGTGGGACCGTGCCCCCGATGATATCCGCGTGCTGTTCTTCGTGGCCGAGGGGCGCGGCGATATCATCGACGATGAAAGCGAGGTGGGCGGCTATCCGCATCCGGTGCCTACACACGCGCCATTCGTCGAAGTAGAATGGAACCTCGATACGATGACGCCGAAATCGGGCCTCTACCCCGGCCAAAAGGCGGGCGCGCAGGAAAAGCTTTCCACGCGCGATGCCGCCATGCGGGAGAACCAGCCATGAGCGCGCTGCTTGCCATGCTGATGGCCTCAACGCCGGTTGCTGCTGCTTCCGCACCATCCACGCCGGCACCGCCAATGGCCGTGATCGACGAGGCGGATACCATGCGGCGCGAACCCACCCCGCACGGCGCCATCGGCATGAGCACCGCGTGGCGCATCAGCGACGCCGTGCCGCAACCGCGCAAGATGGAATTCCGCCGCCGCACGCTTGATGTGGGCGCGGCCATCGGGGAACACCCCATCGCGCACGACGAGGTGTACTATGTGCTGGAAGGCGAAGGCGAAGTGCTGTCAGACGGCAAACGCGCCAAGCTGACCAAGGGCATGACAGCCTATCTCTATGAAGGTGCGGTCGTCGGCATCTGGCAAAAGGGCGATAAGCCGCTGGCGCTGATCATCAGCTACCCGGTAAGCCCGAAGAAATAGGCGGTTGAATCGGTTGCAATCACGCTTCGAAATCGATCTCCAGCGGGTCTATCAAGGGCACCAGCCAGCCAAGAAGCGCCTGATGATCCGGGTGGACGACGTAGGCATCATAAGCAGCGCGGTCTGTAAACAGCATGGCTGCGCTGGTGGTATAGCCCGGCGAATTGGCTGAGACGTTTTCGCCGATGAACACATCGACAAGGCCGGGGCAGGTGTCCTTGAAAGCCACCACCGCCGCCTTCGCAGCCGCGATATGGGCTGCGGTTGCTCCGTCGTTCCATTTGAAGGCGAAGATGTGAACGAACATTGGCGCGATCCCCGATTGCGGCGTCGGGCGACGGATTGCGCCACGATTGCCTGATGCCATAGCGCCATTGATGGCTGAGGCAATCAGCTACCCGGTTGCACGTAAGGCCCAATAGACCACAATTTGCGTTCCCACTGGCGGGGATCGTTCGCCACGGTCGCGGTCCCATCGCCCACGACCAGCGTCTGTCGCTGCGGCAGGGTGTAAGGCATCCAGTCCTGCAGGCCCGGTCTTCCGGTTTTGGCAAGGCCCGTAAAGGCGCGCATCATGGCATCGCGCGTCGCCCGCGCACCTTGATCAGTGCCGCTCATGCTGCCCGGCGCGTCGAGCGTGCCGAAGACATAGGGGATATCGTCAGTATGCGCCGCGCCGCGTTGCGGATCGATGGGGGACGGACGGTCAAGTTGATAGACCCACGTCGCGGCAGCACCGGCTTTCGCGCGCTCATCGGCTTCGATCACCTGTCCCGGCCATGATCGCCCGGCGGTGGTTGCGGAATAGAACACTTGGCTTGGCGTCCAGGCCGGATATTGCGCACGGTATTGCGCCACTACCCAATCGACATCGAGGTCGATCTTTATCTCCGGCGCAATGCGCAGACCAAGGTTGTCCCAGTTCAGCCCCTTCAGCTTCGGCCCCTTCGGATCGATGAAGGCGCGCGTTTCTTCGCGCGTGTTGCCAAGGATCATCGGGATATGCAGCGATTGCGGCGCAGCATCGGGCCAGAATGGGTGGCGGGGCAGGTTGGTCATGTCCAGCACCGGCCCCATATACAGGCTGCCGCCGATCACCGGGTCTGTCGCGGCCAAGCCGTCGATCAATTGCTGCACCGGCATTGTGCGCAGCAATTCCACATCGCCGGGTTGCAACTTCAGCGCGGCAAACAAAGCCTGCGTGCGCTTCCACGCATTGCCCGGACCGCTGGCGACAACCTGCTGCCCGCTCATGGTTGCGGCGGAATGGAACAGGCCTTTTGCTGCGGGCATGGCCATCAGAGTGGCGATCTTGGCCCCGCCGCCCGATTGGCCGAACACCATGACCCGTGCCGGATCGCCGCCGAACGCCGCGATGTTCGCTTTCACCCATTCGAGCGCAAGTATCAGGTCAAGCTGGCCCAGATTGCCACTATCGGCATAGCGCGCGCCGAATGGTTTGAGCCAGGCATAGCCCAGCGCATTGAGCCGGTGGTTGACGGTGACAACCACCACATCGCCCTGCGCGGCCAGCTTCGCGCCGTGAGTCAGCGGATCGGTGACGGTGCCGTTGGAATAGGCCCCGCCGTGGAAATAGACCATGACCGCGCGACTGGCCTTGGGGTTCGCGTCAGGCGTCCAGACATTGAGGAACAGGCAGTCCTCGCTCTGCGCCATGCCGGCATTGCCGCGCTGCGGGGCGATGGGCGCGAAAGTTTGCGCCTTGATTGCTGCTTTGCCCGAAGGCTCTGGCTCGGCCCGCGAAAACCGCGCGGCACGCCCATAACGGATGCCCTTGAACGCCAGAACGCCTTCTTCGCGAAGGCCGATGAAGCGGTCAGCTTTGGGATCGTGTCTTCCCGCCAGCGCCGGAGCCGCAATCAGCGCCGCGCCGCCGCCCAGCAGCGCGCGCCGCGTCAGATCAACGCCGGACATCGCCGCCTTGCGCGGAAAATGCCGCCAGTTCGCCCGCGCCGATCAGGCAGAAATCGCCCGGCAGCGAATGCTTCAATGCCGCCAGCGCCAGCCCGCATTCGGCCATCGCCTGTGCATCGCTGCCGCGCAGATACTGGTGCAGCACGCCTGCAGCATAGGCGTCGCCCGTGCCGATGCGGTCGACGATCCCTGTCACATCGATCTCGGCGGTCTGATGCTTGGCACTGCGCGTATCAACCCGTGCGGCGATGCGGTGGTGATCGCTGGACACGACATGGCGCGCGGTCGATGCCACCAGTTCAAGGTTCGGGAACGCCGCAAAGGCCGCGTCCACCGCCTCGCGCCGCCGTTCCGCGCCATCGCCGGAGAACGCCTTGCCCAGCAGCAATGAAATGTCGCGGTGATTGCCGATCAGCACGGTGGCCGCGCTGACCAGTTCGGTCAGAACGGCGCGCGGATCGCTGTCCCAACTTTCCCACAGTTGCGCGCGGTAATTGCCATCAAGGCAGATCGGCACGCCCGCCGCTTGTGCGGCTGCCACCGCCGCCCGCGCAAGTGCCACGCCGTTCGGCCCCAGCGCAGGTGTGATGCCCGACATGTGCAGCAGAGCCGCGCCATCCATCGCGCCCGCAAGGTCAAAAGCCGCTGCATCGGCCAGCGCAAAAGCCGATCCTGCGCGATCATAGGTGATCGACGAAGGCCGCAAGCCAGCACCCGGCTCCATGAAATACAGCCCCATCCGCCCGGCACTACGCGCCACAAAGCGCGTATCCACGCCCGCTGCGCCAAGCTCTGCGCGTGCCTTGTCGCCCAATGGCGTTGCCGGAAGCAGCGTGACCATGCGCGTCTCGTGCCCCAGCGCAGCCAGCGCGGCGGCGACATTCGCTTCGGCACCGCCCACCACCATGTCCAGGCTTTGCGCCTGCACCATCAGCCGCGCACCGGGCGGCGAAAGGCGCAGCAGCATTTCGCCAAAGCAGACGATGTGGCCGGTGGCGCCCTGGGTCATCGCGCCAGCCAGCCCCCGTCAACGGCCAGAACGTGTCCCTGCACATAGTCCGCCGCGCTGCTGGCAAGGAACACCGCCGCCCCGCCGATGTCGGATGCTGCGCCCCAGCGGCCTTCGGGAATGCGCTCCATGATCTGGCGGTTGCGCGTTTCATCCGCCTGCAGCGCCGCCGTATTGTTGGTGGCGATATAGCCCGGCGCGATGGCGTTGACGTTCACGCCCTTGGCTGCCCATTCGCAGGCCAGCAGCTTGGTCAACCCCGCCACGCCGCTCTTGCTGGCGGTATAGCTTGGCACGCGGATGCCGCCCTGAAAGCTGAGCATCGAGGCGATGTTGATGATCTTTCCGCGCCGTCCGGTGGCTTCGCGGTTGGCGATCATGTGGCGGCCCGCCGCTTGACTGAGGAAGAACACCGACTTGAGATTGGTGTCCACCACCGAGTCCCAGTCTTCTTCCGTGAAGTCCACCGCGTCGGCCCGGCGGATGATCCCGGCGTTGTTCACCAGAATATCCAGCCCACCCAACGCGGAGAGTATCTGATCGACCACGCCCTGCACCGGCGCGATGGTGGAAAGGTCTGCGCCCACCAGTTCGCACTTGCGGCCCAGCGCGCGCACTTTGGCGGCGGTTTCCTCAGCCGGAGTGCGGCCCACGGCGGCGATATCGGCTCCGGCCTCGGCCAGAGCAACCGCAATGCCCTGTCCGATGCCAGTGTTCGCGCCGGTGACGACCGCGACGCGGCCCGAAAGATCGAAAACGCTCATTATGTCCTCTCCCGCGCCTGCGATGTCAGGCGGTCAGGCCGCGCAGGTAATCGGCAATCGCATCGTCCTTGCAGTTGGCATAGAACAGCTCGGCAAACTTCTCGCCCGCGATGGTGGCCTTCAGCAGATCCTGATCAACGGTCTTGAGCACGGTCAGCATATCGCGGCACGAAGCGTCCTTCAGCCCCTTCAGGATGCCGCGATTGGTCTTCATGATCGCGGCGCGTTCCTTCGGGTAACCAAGGCCACGTTCGCCGTCGAACAGCTTGGCGTAAACGTCCTGCAGGTTCAGTTCTGCCGCCCAGCCAAAGCCCTTGGAATAGGGCATCGAAATGGCGTTGCCATCATTGATCTGGCCAAACAGGAAAGCATCGGTGGGATCGATCACCAGCCCGCAGAACACGCCGGGCATCGCGTTTGCCGCCAGCATCGAACCCATGCCCGTGCCGCAGCCCGTAACCACGAAATCCGCCGCGCCGGAATTGAGCAGGATGCCGGTCAGCAACCCGTTCATCACGTAGGTGAGCGATGCTTTATCCTCGGGCGTGTACATGCCGTAGTGATGCACTTCGTGGCCCAGCGGCACCGCAACCGATGTCAGCGATTCGTGAACGATGCTGGCCTTCGCGGCCTGGCTGTTTTCGATGATGAGCGCGATCTTCATGGGATTTTCCTCTCGCTCCGGCAGTTCATGCCGGTGAAGCCGTTGTCTGGAAGTTGGCCCCTAGGTAACCGGTGTCATAAAATCACGCAAGCCGGTTTTTGGTGTTTGTGCCGCAGCCTGCTCCCATCCTTGAGAATCCCCCCATCTCGTCGTTGCGAGCGCAGCGAAGCAATCCAGAGCGGTTCTGTGCCAACTCTGGATTGCTTCGCTGCGCTCGCAACGACGAAGCAGAGGTTTTGCGGGTTGTCCTCTTGCTGCTCAGGCCGCAGCCACCGACGCCCGCTCGATCAGGTCGGACAGGAAGTGTGAGGGTTGCCTGCGCGCCTGCGACGGGTCGATCAGCTTGATCGCGGCAGCCTTGGCCATTGCCTGGATAGGCCAGCGCACGGTCGTCAGCGGGGGCCAGATGTGTGCGGCGATGGCGGTATCGTCGAAGCCCACGATGGACAGTTCTTCTGGCACCGAAAGCCCCAGCTTGCGCGCGGCGTGCAGCACGCCTGCGGCCATCTCGTCGTTCCCTGCAAAGATCGCGGTGGGGCGCGGGGTCGCCGCCAGCAGCTTCTCGCCCGCGGCAATTCCGGTTTCGAAGGTGTAGTTCCCTTCCGCCATGATCGCCGGGTCGAGCGCGATGCCCGCCGCTTCCATCGCATCGTGATAGCCCAGCGCGCGCTCTGCGGCAGAGCGGAAGCCTTCCGGCCCCGCCACGAAGCCGATCCGGCGATGCCCGCGCTCGATCAGATAGGTCACCGCCTTGACCACCGCTTCACGGTCGTTCGAAGCGACCATATGTTCGTCTTCGTCAAGACGCGCCGATCCCATGCGCACATAGGTCACGCCCAGTTCCTCGCACAGCGCGGCCAGATCGTCGTTTTCGGAAATCGGCGGCAGCAGCATCACCCCGAACAGGCGCTGCTGTTCCAGAAAGGCGCGTACATCGTCCAGCATGTCGGGCGAACGGCGGTTCACCGGGCGCACCACCAGCGCAAATTCGGTATCGCGAATGGCCGAAAGGATGCCCTCCTGCACGCCCAGCACCATCTGCGCGTTGGGGTTATCGTGGATCAGGCCGATCAGGAAATTGCGCCGCAGCGCCAGTGCGCGCGCCTGCGGATTGGGCACATAGCCCAGTTCGGCAATTACCGCTTCCACCTTTTCGCGCGTCACCTCGTTCAGCAGCGGCGAACGGTTGATCACCCGGCTGACGGTCTTTTTCGATACACCCGCAATGCGCGCCACGTCGTTGATCGTCGGCTTGCCATCCTTAGCTTGTCTCACGCCTGCCCCCGATCGATCATGCAGCGCAACATATGCGTTACACCGGTGTCACCACCGCATTTCTCCTAGCCGGAACGTTGCGCCCTTTGCAATGGCACCCCGATTGACACCGGTTACCTAAGCGCTATCCATGTGCGCAACAAGTGGGAGAGTCGTTCTTGTCTGCGCCAGATACCAAAGGGGCGGATGTTGCCATGCCCGAAGCCTTGCAGGTCCATGCCATCGATGGCGTGGCCGTGGCGCTGCGCCCGCTCGCCGCCGGTGCCATCGTGCAGGTGGGCAGCACCAGCGTCACTTTGAAAGACGATATCGGGCAGGGCCACAAGTTTGCGGTACAGCCCCACGCAGTCGGCGATGCGGTGGTGAAATACGGGCTGCCGATTGGCCGCGCGACCCGTGCCATCGTTGCGGGTGAACATGTCCACACCCACAATCTTGCCACCGCGTTGCAGGGCGAAGTTGCATACGCGCCGCCCGCATCAAATGGCGTTGCGGCATCGCCTGCGGCCAGTGGGCCGCAATGGCTGGGCTATCGCCGCGCCGATGGTCGCGCCGCCACGCGCAACGAGATCTGGATTCTTCCCACGGTCGGCTGCGTGGGGCTTACGGCAGAACAGATCGCCCGCGCTGCCGAGGTGCGTCATGCCGCGCTGATTGCAGATGGGCGGATCGACGGCATCCTTGCCTTTGCGCACCCTCACGGCTGTTCGCAACTGGGGGACGATCTGGGCGGCACCCGCGCGCTGCTGGCAGGCCTTGCCGCCAATCCCAATGCTGCGGGCGTGCTGCTGCTGGGATTGGGTTGTGAATCGAACCAGATGGCCGATCTGCTGGCCGCCATCCCCGAAGCGGCGCGGACGAAAGTCCGCACGCTGTCCTCGCAGGGCGCGGGCGATGAACTGGCCGAAGCGGCAGTGCTGGTTGACGACCTTGTGGCGCAGGCGGCAACCGCGCAGCGCGAACCCTTGCCTTTCGGCGCGCTGACCGTTGGATTGAAGTGCGGCGGCTCCGATGGCTTCTCCGGCCTCACCGCCAACCCCTTGCTGGGGCGTTTCAGCGAAGCCTTGGCCGCGGCAGGCGGCACGCCGGTCCTGACCGAGATTCCCGAGATATTCGGCGCGGAACATGCCTTGCTGGATCGCGCGGTCGATACGGCCACGTTCGAAGCCGGTGCCGCGCTGGTCAACAACTTCAAGCGCTACTACCTCGATCAGGGCTTGCCCGTTTCGGAAAATCCCTCGCCCGGCAATATTGCAGGGGGGATCACCACGCTTGAGGAAAAGTCCGCAGGCGCCGTGCAGAAGGCCGGCACCGCGCCGCTCTGCGCCGTGCTGGCTTATGGTGATCAGGCAGTGGGACCGGGTCTGGCCCTGCTCGAAGCGCCGGGCAACGATGCGGTGTCCTCCACCGCGCTGACGGCTGCCGGGGCAACGCTGGTGCTGTTTACCACCGGGCGCGGCACACCGCTGGGCTTTCCTGCGCCGACCGTAAAAGTCGCATCGAATCGCACGCTGGCACAGACCAAGCCGCACTGGATCGATTTCGATGCCTCGCGCGTGCTGGATGAAGGGCGCGATGCCGCTGACAGCGCCTTTCTCGACACGCTTCTGGCCATCGCCAGCGGTCGGAAAACGGCCGCAGAACGCGCCGGGCAGCGTGCCATTGCGATCTGGAAGAAGGGCGTAACGCTCTAATCAAACCGGCTGCGAAGCCGCAGCCACTTGCGAATGACACCGGTTTCCTATACGCAGCCGGACGAACGAAGGACCATAGGGATGGGGATCGAGTTGAACGAAAATGCGGATCATGTTGCGAAGGCTTTTGTCAGCGCCCGCAACGAAGCGCGTGCGCTGCCGGTCTATCCCGGCATCGCGCCGCACGATCTCGGCGCGGCCTATGGGATTCAGGATCGTGCCATCTCGGTCGATGGCCGCGCCGTTGCAGGCTGGAAAGTGGGCCGCATAAATCCGCCACGCGATGGCCAGCTTGGCGCGAACCGCCTGTCCGGGCCGATCTTTGCCGACAGCATCGTCGATGCCGCTGCGGGCGATGAACCGGCAATGCCGGTTTTCGTCGGCGGTTTCGCTGCTGCCGAGGCCGAAATGCTTCTCCACGTCGCGCCCGGCTTCTCCGGTCCTGTGCCAACTGATGATGCAGGTACGATTGCCATTCTGGATGACGTGCGGCTTGGCATCGAAATCGCCAGCTCGCCCTATCCGGGCATCAACACCGATGGTCCGTTGGTGACAGTATCCGATTTCGGCAACAACGCCGGGTTGGTGCGCGGATGCGTGCTGGAAGGCTGGCAGGGGCTGGACCTCTGCGCCATCGCCGTGTGCGGAGAGATCGATGGCGTTCAAGTTGGCGCGGCAACCGCCGCCACCATGCTCGATGGCCCTTACGGTGCTGTGCGCTTCCTGCTCGCCAACCTGATCGAACGCGGTTTCGATGTTTCGGGCGGGCTGTGGGTGTCCACCGGTGCGATCACCGGCGTCCATGAAATAGCGGTGGGCCAGTCCTTCCGCGCCGTGTTCGAAGGCTGCGGCGAAGTTCGTTGCAGTGTGGTTGCCGCCACTGCACGCTAGGAATTGCTGGGTGCACCGGTCAAAGCCGGGCTTCCGAACGGGAGAGTAACGATGGCAGAAAGTTCCGCCCCCGCAGTCGATGCAGCAGCAGCTAAGGCTGGTCGCTATCGCTGGGTAATCGTCGCGCTGCTCTTCGCGGCAACGGCGGTGAACTATATCGACCGCCAGATGATCGGCGTTTTGAAGCCGACTCTGGTGGCCGAATTTGGCTGGACCGAAACGGACTTCGCCCAGATCGTCTTCTGGTTTCAGGTCGCCTATGCCATCGGCTACATCGGTTTTGGCCGCATCGTTGACGTTGTGGGCGCAAAGCTCGGTTATACCATCGCGATCATCGTCTGGACGGCCGGACACATGGCGCATGGCTTTGCCAGCGGCCTCGCCAGCTTTGCTGCGGCGCGCTTTGGCCTTGGCGTGGGGGAAAGCGGCAACTTCCCCGCCGGCATTCGCGCGGTAACAGACTGGTTCCCCCAGCGCGAACGAGCCTATGCCATCGGCCTGTTCAATGCGGGCGCAAACGTGGGGGCGATCATCACGCCGCTGCTGGTGCCTGCGCTGGTGCTGTGGTTCGGGTGGCGCGCTGCGTTCTTCATCACCGGCATTTTCGGCGTGATGTGGCTGGCAGCATGGTGGTTCATCTATCGCCATCCCAGCGAACACAAGAAAGTCTCAGCCGCCGAACTTGCGTGGATTCAGCAGGATCCGGCGGACCCGGTTGAACAGATTGGCTGGAGCCGCCTGCTTACCGTGCGCGAAACCTGGGCCTATGCGCTGGGCAAGTTCCTGATCGACCCGATCTGGTGGTTCTTCCTGTTCTGGTTGCCGGGCTATCTGTTCGAACGCTACGACATGGACCTCAAGACGTTCGGCCTGCCGCTGGCCGCGATCTATCTGATTTCCGATGGCGGTTCGATCTTTGGCGGGTGGATGTCCTCGCGCCTGATCAAGGCCGGGCGCACGCCCAACTTCGCGCGAAAGATCACCATGCTGCTTTGCGCGGTTGCCGTCCTGCCGATCTGGTTCGCGCAGAGCATCGACAGCGTGTGGGGCGCAGTGCTGATCATCGGGCTGGCCACGGCGGCGCATCAGGCGTTTTCCGCCAACCTTTACACTTTGCCGTCTGACGTGTTTCCGCGCGGGGCCGTGGGTTCTGTCGTCGGTATCGGCGGCACGGTGGGGGCGTTGGGCGGCATGGGGATGGCGCTGTTCACTGGCTACATTCTGGATAGCACGGGGGGCAGCTACGAAATCCTCTTTGCGATCTGCGCCAGCGCCTATCTCGTCGCGCTCGCCGTGGTGCACTTCCTGACCCCCAGATTGGCTCCTGCAAAGCTCTGATTGGGTGCATTTCTGAAGTGCACCTAGATGCACCTAGCTGCACCTACGAGAGGGCAAAGGGCCGTTCGTGACACTTTGCCCTCGGGCAGAGTGTCACAGAGGACAAATGTTGGATTTCTGGGATTGAGGGTCACGGAAGGGATTCACAGGAATCCCGATATGTGCTTTCTTGAATCACGAAATGTTCCATTCAGCGATCCTGCCCGGCCCATCAGAGATGTCGCTCCTGCTCGATCGACTTGCGCAGGTCAGCAGCAGGCCGCGTTACGCCTTCATGGTGCTCAGCCTGATCGCGGAAGTGAGCGACGCCAATGGTGAGGCGGGGCCGTTCGTGCGGCGCGGTGCCAAGCAGTTCACTTTGCGCGATTTTCTGTGTGATAGCCTTGCCCCGATGGGCGGGCGCGATCCCCGACGCATCGCGCTGGCAGAGCGGGTGAAATCCGACCTGATCCTTGAAGACCGGATGCCCGAAGACGCTGCTGCCGCTGCCGCGCTGGTGGAGGAAGAAGTGCGGGAACGGGTGCGGGCCTCTGGCAAGACCAACCTAAGCCGGGCGGTGTCCGAACTGGTCGGGGCGGGGCTTTTACGGCGCTATTACAAAGGCTTCGCCGTCGATCACGAAAATCGCGGCGGCCAACGACACGCGGTTTATGTGCCGCAGGGGCTGGCGTGCTGCCTTCTCCCCCAACGCCAGGTCGCGCCGCCGCCAAGACCGGCGCGCAAGGTGCCGGTGCAGGGCGAACTTCGTTTCGGATGATGGGAACCTGAACAGCGGTTAATCATTGTCGCTGTGATGACGCAGCCCCAATGGCTTTCGCTGGCCACTCTCGGCGGGATGATGGCCCTCTTTCTGTGGGGCCGTTTCCGGTATGACGTAACCGCCGTGATCGCGCTGCTGGCCGCCGTGGCCATCGGCGTCGTATCGCCAAAGGCCGCGTTTACAGGCTTTTCCGACGATATTGTCGTAATCGTTGGGTCTGCGTTGGTGTTGTCTGCCGCCGTCCAGCGATCGGGCGTGATCGAGCGGCTGTTGCAATCGCTGGCCCAGCGGATCAAGCGGCCTCAAGGGCAGATGCTGGTGCTTTCCGCCGCTGTTGGCCTGGCTTCGGGTTTCATCAAGAATGTCGGCGCGCTGGCGATGCTGATGCCCGGCGCGGTGCAGATGGCGCGGAAAAACCACGCTTCGCCCTCGCTCTATCTGATGCCGATGGCTTTCGCGTCCTTGCTCGGCGGGCTGACCACGCTGATCGGCACATCGCCCAACATCATCGTGTCCCGCGTGCGCGAAGAGATGACCGGCGAGCCGTTCCGCATGTTCGATTACCTGCCGACCGGCCTTGCGCTTCTGGCGGTAGGGCTGGTTTTCCTGAGCTTTGGCTGGCGGCTGCTGCCGACCAACCGCAACGCCGCGCAAGGGATGGACGAGGCGATCAACATATCGTCCTATGTGATCGAAGCGACGGTGAGCGATGGTTCGCCCGTGGCGGGTCTGACCGTGGCAGAGTTCCGCGACCGGCACGAGGGCGAGGTTGAAGTCACTGGACTGGTGCGCGGGGACATGCGCGGCGCGGTAGACCCGGCGACGCATATTTTCGAAGCCGACGTGCTGATCCTCAGCGGTGAACCTAACACGCTGGAGCGGGTGGTCGGGGCCGAGCGTCTGGTTTTGCGCGGCGAAGACGACGATGAAATTGCGAACGCCGATAGCCTTGGCGTGATCGAAGCCGTTATCCATGCCGATTCCGCGCTGATCGGCCGCACGGCGCGGCGAATGCAAATGCGCGACCGCCTCGGGATCAACCTGATCGCCATATCGCGCGAGGGTGAGACGATTGCCAGCAAGCCGGGCAATACCGTTCTGCAAGCTGGTGACGTGATCGTGCTGCAAGGCCCGCTGGAAACTATGCCCGCACGTCTTGGCGAAATGGGCGCGCTGCCACTGGCGCAGCGCAAGATTGGCCTTGGATCGCGCAAGTCCCGCTGGCTGCCGCTGGTGATCCTTGCTGCTGCGATGGTGGCCGCAGGCAGTGGCTTCATGCCCGCCGCGCTGGCGTTTTTCGCTGCAGCGGGTCTGACCGTGATCACCGGAGCCCTGCCTGCGGATGAAGCCTATAAAGCCATAGAATGGCCGATCCTGATCATGCTGGCGGCGCTGATCCCGGTCAGCGAATCCCTGCAGACGACCGGCGCTTCGGACGTGATCGCAAAGCTGCTGGCCGACCTTGCCGTGCAACTTCCGGCGTGGGGTGCGGTGGCCCTGATCCTTGTGGCGGCGATGGCGGTTACGCCGTTCCTGAACAACGCGGCGACCGTGCTGGTCATGGCGCCGATCGCGGCGGTCTTTGCCGAACAGTTGCACTATCGCCCCGAAGCCTTCCTGATTGCGACGGCGGTGGGGGCCGGGTGCGATTTCCTCACGCCGATTGGGCATCAGTGCAACACGTTGGTGCTGGGGCCGGGCGGCTATCGCTTTGGTGATTATGCAAGGCTGGGCGCGCCGCTATCGGTACTGGTTGTGGTGATTGGAACACCGCTGATCCTGTGGGCTTGGCCGCTTTGAAGCAAAGCAGTGATGTGTTACAAAAGGTGTGCATTGGCCATACATGGCACTTTGCATGTAGCACAGGAGCCGCGTAATGGGCGAAGCGACATTCACATTCCGGGTCGATGACAGCCTGAAGGAAGCCTTTGCCGAAGCGGCCAAGGGGCAGGACCGCACCGGCGCGCAATTGCTGCGCGATTTCATGCGCGAATATGTGAAAGAACAGCGCGAGGCGGCGGAGTATGACGCCTGGTTCCGGCGTGAGGCGCAGATCGGGCTGGATCAGGCCAAAGCGGGGATGCTTATTCCCGGCGAAGAGGTGGAGGCGCATTTTGCCGCAAGGCGGGCTGAACTACGCAAAAGACTGGCGGCCAGCGAGTGAAGGCAATCGTCTGGACTCCCGAAGCGATGAAGGATCGCGACGGCATTTTCGACAGAGTCGAACAGTCCAATCCACACGTTGCCGAAGCGCTGGATACAATGTTTGAGGAGAAGTGCGCGCCACTCGCCCGCCATCCGGCGATGGGCCGCCCCGGACGTTTGCCGGAAACACGCGAACTCGTGGTGCATAGCAACTACGTCCTGCTCTACACCGTTACGGATGATGCCGTGGTCATCCTGCGTCTGCTTCATGCACGGCAGCGCTGGCCGGGTGCCGAATGACGTATTGTAAAGCGCGGGTTCCCTGCAGTTAGTTTGCCATCGGTTTCGATGGAGCACGGGCAATGCGATTGGCGGTGGTGGGAGCAGGGTTCGCTCTGGCAATGATGGTTCTGGCGGCGCGGCCCGCTGGCGCCCAAACGGGCCAGCCCAAGTCGGCTCCGGCGCAGGTGTCATCGTTGGTGCCCGCCGAATTTGCCGTACCGACGCACGTGGAAGGAGTCGGGTTCAGGCTGGTGCCGCTCGGTCCCGCGCTCGTGAAGATTGATTTCGATGCCTATATGTCATCCATCGAGCATTTGCAGAAGACCTTTACCCGCAGCACCGCATGGCCGCACGCCGCGCTGTCTGCCGCCGATGCGATGCAGGACATGGAGAGCGAGCAAGCGCGGTTTCAGGCGCGCAAATCCTTTGCCTATGCTGTGCTGACGCCCGATGGCACGCGTGAGCGTGGCAGCGTCTATGTTTCACCCGGTCCGGTTGCAGGTTATGATGCGATGGTGCGTTTGTGGGTGACCAAGGCGGAATATGACGCCGGCTTCGATGCGGAACTTTATGCCTGGGTGCGGGCTTGGGTGGCGAAGGAATGGCCTTTTGCCAAAGTGACCTATCCGGGCCGCGCGATTGCGTGGGATGAATGGGATGCGATGGTGAAGGCGGCGAAGAGTGGATGACGGTGTGCGTGCCCATCCCGTTCGCATACTGCATCCTTATCATCGTCACCCCGGCGAAGGCCGGGGTCCATTTCTCCGCAAAAGCTGCAGCCTGATTGGCGAAATGGATCCTGAACCAAGTTCAGGATGACGGAAGGAGGATATGCGAGGGGACCGTAGGTTACCCCGTTACTTGATCTTTGCGCGCATCCGCTTTGCCCGCTGAGCTGGGTCGGGGTGCGTTTTCAGCAGGCCGATACCGCCACCACCACCGAGCGCTGCCAGTTTGTCCATCGCGGAAGGGCAGGCTGCTTGAGGATAGGCCTTGGCTGCCATGAAGGACAGTGCGTAATCGTCAGACGCGGTTTCTGCAGCCTGTGAATGCTGTGCGCTGATCACGTTCTGGATCAGCCCGCCAAGTTCGGAATTGGCAATCCTGCGCACGCCGCTGCTGGCGGTGCCCGCCACGCTGAGCGCGGCATCCTGTTGCAGCGCCAGCTTCAACCGTTTTTGCCCGTGGCCGAGCTTCACGTGCCCGATTTCATGGCCGATCACGCAACGCACTTCATCATCGGTGAGCTTGTCCATCAGCCCGGAATAGACCCGCACCGTGCCATCACCCATCGCAAAGGCGTTCACATCGCTGGCGATGTATGCCTTGATATCGAGATTCAGCCCGTCATAGCTGGTCAGCCCGGTGGTCAGCTTGGCCAAGCGCACGGCATAAGGGTTCTTGGCCGTGGCCAGCGTGTTCTGCCGGTCCATTTCATCGGACATTTGCGAGAAATAGGCGACGATCTGCTGATCAGAAACCGTGGCAGCCTGCGCCACTTTCTTTGCCGAACCCAGAATATCGCCAAAGCTTTGCGAATGGGCCGGTGCAAACAGCGCCAAGCTGGCCAATCCTGCTGCGGTGAGAAGCGAACAAAGGCTGGTCTTTGGTTTGATGTTCTTGCGCATGACGTGCCCTTTTGTCTTGCTGGCCCCATTGGCTTGCCGGATATCCACCGTTCAGCCTTCGGACAAGGCGTGCCAGGGCTTGTTCGCAAAGATCAAATCGGAAATGGCGTGAATTTGTTGCTGGCGGGAACCAAATCCGGCTTCGTGCGTGTAGATCAGTGATCCACACCGGGTTCCCCGCCAGTCTGGCCCGCAAACAGGGAGTGCAAGTGCCGCCCAGCCGCCCGCGCCTTTATCTGCCTCGCCTTGTTGTGCTTCGTCTGCTGACGCTGTTGCTGCTGGCAACGATTGGTGTGCAGGCAAGCGAACCGGTGCGGCCTTTGCAGCACAAGGCGGGTTCGGCATTCAGTGCAGCGACGGCTGACGTGGCCATCGTTGGTTCGCGGCGGGCGGTGGTGGATAAATTCGTCCCGGTGCCCATGCCGTTCGTGATGCACAGCGCGCCTGTTGTTGCGACCTTGGCGCTGCTGGTTGTCCTTCTGGTCCTGAACCGGCCATATTCGACCGGTCCACCGTGCCTTGCGCGGCGAAAACTTCGCCCTGCGCCAGCAAGAGCACCTCCTCTTCCCTGAATCGCCGCGCCGGTGCGCGCCATCGCGCGCCCGTTTTCCCCGATTCAGGAGCAATGTGATGACCACTATTGCCAAGGGCGATTCCGCCGCCGCAGTCCGCCGTGCCCATATCGAGGCGGCGCTTTCACGCTATCCGCATATCGAACCCGATACACTGGCCGATCTGCTCCACTGGTTCCGCAAGGAGGCCAGTGCCATCGATCTGCGCGTCGTGGCCGCCGACCCAAGGCTGGAGGCGCGCTATCAGGCGTTCAAGGCCGATCATCTCGACAGATTGCATGGCGCAAACCTGTTCTGGATCGCCGCAGCCGCGCTTTCGGCAGGAATGCTGGCGCTGTGGACATTCTGGGATGTGCTTTGATGTTTCAGCGGCCCGCTACGAATACCGCCCACGGCCCTGATGCCGTCGCGGCCACCATTATCGTTCAAGGAATACCATGCCCCACCACACTCCGCTGATCGGCACTATCGTTGCCGGTCTTGTCGTCGCTTTCATCATGGGCGCGCTGGCGCACCGGTTGCGGATATCGCCACTGGTCGGCTATCTCTTTGCCGGTGTGCTGATCGGCCCGTTCACGCCCGGCTTCGTGGCCGATTCCGGCCTTGCCAACGAACTGGCCGAACTGGGCGTGATCCTGCTGATGTTCGGCGTGGGTCTGCACTTTTCGCTGCGCGATCTGCTGGCGGTAAAGAACATCGCGGTGCCGGGCGCGGTGGTGCAGATCGCCGTGGCGACCGCATTGGGCGTGGGGCTTTCGTGGGCTATGGGCTGGTCGTTGGTGACCGGGCTGGTGTTCGGCCTGTCGCTTTCGGTGGCGAGCACGGTGGTGTTGCTCCGCGCTTTGCAGGGGCACAAGCTGGTCGAAACGGAGCAGGGCCGCATCGCGGTGGGCTGGCTGATCGTCGAAGATCTGGTGATGGTGATCGCCATCGTGCTGCTGCCGGTGCTGGCCGAGATCGGGCGAAGCGGCGAGGTGACCGGTAGTGCCATCGCCTATACGCTGGGCGAGGCGGGGCTGAAGGTCGTGGGCTTTGTGCTGGTGATGCTGGTGGCGGGCAAGCGGATCATTCCGGGTGTGCTGCACTGGGCCGCGCATTCGGGATCGCGCGAACTGTTCCGGCTTGCCGTGCTGGCCATCGCGCTGGGAGTGGCCTTTGGCGCGGCCTTCATGTTCGACGTCTCATTCGCGCTGGGGGCGTTCTTTGCGGGCATGATCCTGGGCGAAACACCATTGAGCCGCCGCGCCGCCGAAGAAACGCTACCGCTGCGTGATGCCTTTGCGGTGCTGTTCTTCGTATCGGTGGGGATGCTGTTCGATCCTGCCGTGGTGGTTGAACAGCCGCTGCCCTTGCTGGGCACGGTGCTGATCATCCTGTTCGGAAAATCGCTGGCAGCCTATCTTATCGTCAAGGCATTCGGCCATCCGCACCGCACGGCGATGGTCGTATCGGCCAGCCTTGCGCAGATCGGCGAGTTCTCGTTCATTCTGGCGGGCCTTGGCACAGGGCTTGGCCTGATCCCGCCCGAAGCGCGCGATCTGGTGCTGGGTGGCGCGATCATCTCCATCCTTGCCAACCCTATCATCTTCTCGTTCGCAGCCGGATCGATGGCAAAGGCGGGGCAGGTTGCCGCGCAGCGCGCCGCAGCAATGGAGGAACAGCGCGAGGCAGAGCGGCGCGAGCATCTGATCCTTGTCGGCTATGGCCGGGTGGGCAAGCTGGTTGCTGCGGGCACGCGCGAAGCCGGGCGCGCCATCGTGATCGTCGAGGATCAGGAGGACATCGCCCGCATCGCCCGCGCCGATGGCTTCCCCGTGGTTTCAGGCAATGCGGCCAGCATGGACACGCTGCGCGAGGCGGGCATTCTGGAAGCCAGCAAACTCGTTATCGCCATCCCCGAAGGGTTCGAGGCGGGCGGCGTGGTGGAAAACGCGCGCAGGCTGAATGCTGCGGTTTCCGTCATCGCCCGCGCGCATTCCGATGCCGAGGTGAAGCACCTGAAGGACCACGGCGCGCACAACGTGGTGATGGGCGAGCGCGAGATCGCTGGCCGGATGCTGTCGTTGCTGGCGGATATGCGGCGAGGCTGAAAATGGCGCGGAAGGGCAATTTAGCCCCTTCCGCGTCGGATCAGAACCTTGCCCTGCCGCTGATGAAGAAGCTGCGGCCCGGTTCGGGGAAGCCATCGGTCAGCACGTAGTTGGCGTCGAACAGGTTGCGCACGCCCGCGCCCAGTTCGATGCCATCGGTCAGGGTATAATCGAAGCGCAGGTTGGCCAGCACATAGCTGCCGGTTTCGTAGTAGACTGGTGTCGCCGCTGTGGTGGAGGTCATGCGGTCTGAAGCGATGTCGACGCTGGGCAGGATCGACAGGCCGCTGACCGGCTTCCAATTGGCATAGACGAAGGCTTTGTGTTCGGGCACGCCGGTCAGCGCGAAAACCGGGACGAGGGTGCCGGGGGCTGCGCCGGTGATATCGAACGTGCGATGCGTCCAGGTGTAGTTCGCGCCCAGTTCCAGCGCAGTGCCCACTTGCGCGGTGAAGGACGCCTCTGCGCCGTAGTATTTCGCATTGCCGAGGTTCTGGCGCTGGGTGGAATTTGCGGGGAATCCGGCGGGACGGACCGAGACGATGGCGTCCTGAATATCGCTGTAGAACAGCGCGCCTTCCAACTGGATCGCACCGAAGCGGCGGCTTGCGCCGAGTTCGTAGTTGGTTGCCCGCTCTGCCTTGAGGCCGGGGTTGGATGCGGCGGTGCCGAACTGCGTGCTGAACCGTTCGAAGATCGTGGGAAAGCGTGCGCGCGAGGAAATGCTGGCGTTTACCCGCGTGTCGGCATCCGGCGTCCACAGCAACTGGCCGTGCGCGTTGAATGCACCGGCATTGGCAATCGGGTAGCTGAAAATGCGCGCCGCGCCGCCGGTGGGAGGCGTGCCGTATTCCTCGGCGCGGCTGAGATCGCGCCAGTCGTAGCTTGCGCCCAGCGTCAGGCTCAACGCTGGGGTGAATGCAAAGCGGTTCTCGGCGGCGATGCTGTAGGTGTCCTCGACATTGGTCTGCGGCGGTTCGGTGGTGCCAGAGGGGAAGCCCTGCTGAAATTCGACATGGCTGTCGCGGCGATAGTGGGCGGCGACCGTCAAGCGATCGGCGCTGCTGACATCGACGCCGAGTTCGGCGGACCCGCCCCAGGCTTCGTCCTCGTAATAGGAATTGAAGGCGCGGCCCAGTGTCTGCGTGGTTTGCGTGCGGTCGTTGAAGGAACGCAGCAGGTTGTCGAACGTGTTGTAGTAGGCGCGCGTCTTCAGCGTGGCCCGATCACCTAGCGCGGTGGTGGACAGGAAATAGACGCTGGCGATATTCCAGTAGGGCCATGACCAGAAGCGTTGCGCCGAAAGCGCATCGGTGACGTGGAGCGGCGCGTTCTTTGCGCCTTCCTGCCGGGTGTAGCTGATCGTGTATTCATCGGTGGCGTTGGGGGTGAAGCCCGCCTTGACGTTCAGCCGCCAGTCCGCCGTCCGGGTGAACTCGCGCTCGCCCCCATCCTCAGCCGAGCCGGTGACAGGCGCGTAATCGCTGGAAAGATCCCAGCGGTCCTGAAAATTGCGGGTGAACGAGGCCTGCGCATACCACTTTTCATGCGCGGTGCCGATGCGGCCATAGACCGAATAGCCGGCATAGTTCGCGCCGCGATCGAGATTCAGCGTGCCACGCGCTTCGCCTTCCAGTGCGCGGGTGGGGCGCGACGTAACGAGATTGATCGCGCCGCCCATCGCGCCCGGCCCGTCGAGCACCGAAGCATAGCCCTTGGCGACCTGTACTTCGGCCACATCGGAGGTGAGGAAGCGCCCGAAATCGAGGCGGTTGTCGGCAGGCAGGTAGACGCGGATGCCGTCGATCGAGAGCGGAACCTGAAACCGGTCAAACCCGCGCACGAAGATCAGCCGTTCGTTGCGTGATCCACCGCTGTTCGATGCGGCCACGCCGGGCATCACGTTTACCGCTTCGTCGAGCGTTTGCCGGTTGAAGCGATAGATGGCCTCGGCGGTCAGCGTTTCGCCGCTGATCGCGATGCCTTCTGCCGGGACGGCGGTGACGATGATCTGCCCGAGCGTGAAGGCGCTGACGGTGTCTTTTGCTGTGTCAGCTTCTTCGGCATGGACCGCTTCGGGCATGGCAAGGGCGCTCGCCAGAGCGAGGATGGAAGTGGCGCGCATGAAACCCCCTGTCGTTCGAAGTCGCTGGTTGCGACTCTCTATATCTTGTCAAATATAGCTAGGGGCATGATTGGCAAGGGCCTTGATCGGCAACGGCTTGTGGTTTCAGGTGGTGATGCGATCCCGCCACCTTGCCAGCCGTTCCACGGCCTCGATCAGCATGGCTTCGGGTTTGCAGTGGCACAGGCGGGCGATGTGGGTGGGTGCGTTTGCCCCTTCCCACAGGGCCGAGAGGGGGATGGAAGCGACGCCAGCTTTGTTCACGGCGCGCATTGCAAACGTGCGGTCGTCCAGCGGGATGCCTGAGGCGGGGAGATCGACGCAGGTGAACCATGTGGCCGAGCTTGGCAGCAGGACAAAGCCTTCGCGCGTCAGGCCTTCAAGCAGGCAGGCGCGGGTTTCGGCCCAGCCGGCGGTGCAGCTTTGGGCGATGTCCGGTCGGTCCAAGGCTTCGGCCACGGCCCATTGCAGCATCGGCGGGGTGGTGAAGGTGAGGAACTGGTGCGCGCGGCCGACCACGGCGGCAACCTGCGGCGCGGCAACGATCCAGCCGACTTTCCAGCCGGTTGCGCCGAAAATCTTGCCCGCCGAGCCAATTTTCAACGCGCGGGTTTCCATTCCGGGCTGGGCCAGGAGCGAGGCGTGGCGCTGTCCATCGAAGCGGACATTTTCCCAAACCTCGTCGCAGATCGCGAAAAGATCGTGCTGCACGCAAAGCTCTGCCAGCATCGCAAGGTCTGCGGCGCTGGCGACGGTGCCGGTGGGATTCAGCGGATCGTTGAGCACCAGCGCGCGGGTCCGGGGGGTGATCGCGGCCTCTATTGTGGCGCGGTCATAGCACCACAGCGGCGGGGATAGCGCGATGAACACCGGCACACCACCCGCGCGGCGGACCAGCGGGGCGTAGGCGTCATAAGCAGGTGAGAAGAGCAACACTTCGTCGCCGGGCTGAACCACGGCGAGGATGGCTGAGGCCACCGCCTCGGTCGCGCCGGAGGTGACGATGACGCTGGTCGGCGACAGGTCCAGCCCTTGCGTGCGGGCATAGAACGCGACCACCGCGCGGCGCAGTTCGGGCAAGCCTGCCATTGGCGGATACTGGTGCGACTGTTCGGCGCTGGCGCGGGCAAGTGCATCAAGCAGCGCGAGCGGCGGCGGGCCATCGGGGAAACCCTGCCCCAGATTGATCGCGCCGGTTTCTCGTGCGAGGCCAGACATTTCTTCGAAGATCGTTACCGGCATTTCGGCATAGATCGGGTGGAGGCGTGGCGTGGTCATCGGCGAATGCCTAGCCGTTGGGCTGCGCCCGATGCAATGCGTCTGGCGATTTTCGGTGCAGACGCTAAAGGGCCGAGCCATGCAGACCAACCAGCCCATTACCGTCGCCGCGCTCTATCGCTTTGCGGTGATTGCCGATCCGGCGGCACTGCGCGATGCGCTGGATGCGCTGTGCAAGGCCCAAGGCATCAAGGGCACGCTGCTGGTGGCGCGCGAGGGGATCAACGGCACGATTGCTGGAAGCGCGCAAGGCATTGCCAGTGTTGTGGATTTCATCCGCGCACAACCTGATTGCGCCGAGGTTGACGTCAAGTATTCGGGCGCGGCAGAAATGCCGTTCTACCGCATGAAAGTGCGGATCAAGCGCGAGATCGTGACGATGGGGGAACCGGACATCTATCCGCGCGCCAGCGTTGGCACCTATGTTTCGCCGCAGGACTGGAACGCGCTTATCGCCGATCCCGAAACCATCGTGATCGACACGCGCAACGACTATGAGGTCGATGTCGGCACGTTCGAACGCGCGATCGATCCGCGCACGCGCACCTTCCGCGATTTTCCCGCATGGTTCCGGGCAGAGCGGGAGCGCCTGCTGGGCGAAGGCAAGGCTCCGAAAGTGGCGATGTTCTGCACCGGCGGCATCCGGTGCGAGAAATCGACGGCGTTCCTGAAAGCCGAAGGGGTGGATGAAGTCTACCACCTGAAAGGCGGCATTCTGAAGTATCTTGAGGAAGTGCCGCCATCCGAAAGCCTGTGGCATGGCGAATGCTTTGTTTTCGACGAGCGTGTGGCCGTGGGGCATGGGCTGGCGCAGGGCAGCCATGTGCTGTGCCGGGCTTGCCGCCGCCCGGTGAGCGAGGAGGGGCGGGCTTCGGACCTTTATGAGGACGGTGTTTCCTGCGCGGCCTGTTATCATGAACGTACCGATGAACAGCGTGCATCGGCGCGTGAACGTGACCGGCAGGAGAAGCTGGCGCGAGCGCGGGGCGTAGCGCACATCGGTGCGGTGCAGGGCGTGGCCTGACAGGGCGCCGCCGCCGCATTTTTCTTCATTGTCAAAAAATACGGCTGCGGCGAAATCTGTTGGCCTTGATGCGCTATGTACGCTGAATTTTCGCTTCTATCTTTTCATTTGCGTAGAAATATGATTATTCAATAGCGCAAATATCGAAGATTGCCGAGATTCGCCCTGCACTCGCGGATCGATGGCCGAGGGGAGCGAGATTGACCCAGACAACATCCGCGCTCGACGCACAGCTCAAGCGCGTGCTGCGCTTCATGCCCGCGCCGGTTGGCATCGTTACCAGCTTCGATCCCGATAGCGGGGAGCCGGTTGGCCTTGCCATGTCGGCGCTGATGCCCGTTACGCTCGATCCGCCGGCGATGGCCATCTGCGTCAACCGGTCTGGCTCTGCGCACGATGCCATGATCCGTGCGGGCCGGTTCTGCATCAATCTGCTGTGTTCGGAACAGGACGGCCATGTCACGCCCTTTGCCGATCCCGCCGCACGTAACGCGCGCTTTTCGCAGGACGATTGGCGGCAGCATATCCACCATGCGCACAACGGAGTCTGGTTCATCGAAGGCGCACCGGCGGCAATATTCTGCACCATCCGTGAACGCATTGCCTTTGGCACCCACGATCTGCTGGTGGGCGAAGTGGATGATCTGATCGCGTCGGGCAGCGACGATATCCTAGGCTGGGCCAATGGCGCGCTGTGCCGCCCCGCTCCTCTATCCTGAAAGCGCTACGCATATGACCGAGGCTTCCCTGCTGGCCCGTATCGACCGTCTGGAATCGCTGGATGCGATCCGCCAACTGCCCGCCAAATATTCGCTGGCGCTCGACATGCGTGATGGCGATGCCTGGGTGAACCTGTTCCCCGAAGACGTGCGCGTTGGCGGCGGCAAGAGCGGGCGCAAGGCGCTGCGAGACTGGTTTGACGAAACGCATTCGATGCAGTTCGACGGCACCAGCCACCATATCGGTGGCCATGTGATCGATTTCGACGATGCCGATCACGCACAAGGCGTGGTCTATTCCAAGAACGAGCATGAATGCGGCGCGGATTGGGTGATCATGCAGATGATGTACTTCGATCAGTACGAGCGCATCGATGGCCGCTGGTATTTTCGCCGCCGCCTGCCGCTCTATTGGTATGCCAGCGATCTGAACAAGCCGCCGGTGGGCGACCGCAAGATGCGCTGGCCCGGCGTTCCGCCCTATCACGGCAGCTTCCACGATCTGTTTCCCAGCTGGAAAAGCTATTGGGCCAGACAGGGCCAACCGCATGATGGGCCGGTGGAACCGCCCGCGCCGCTGGAAAAGTTTATCGAGACGATGCGCCGTGGCGCGCCGCTTCCCAAGCCCCGCGTGCGGAGTTGAGATGATGGCAGATCTGTTCTCCCCCGTCCGTCTTGGCGCACTGGAACTGGCCAACCGTGTGGTCATGGCACCGATGACGCGCGACCGCGCGGGGCCAGATGACGTGCCGACCGACCTGATGGTGGAATACTACCGCCAGCGCGCCTCTGCCGGGCTGATCGTGACGGAAGGCACGCAACCTTCGTCCACGGGCAAGGGGTACTGGCGCACGCCGGGCATCCATTCGCCCGAACAGACGGCGGGCTGGCGCAAGGTGGCCGATGCCGTCCACGGCGAAGGCGGGCGCATCGTGATGCAACTGATGCACGTTGGCCGCGCTTCCGTGCGGGCCAACAAGGCTGCGGATGCGGAAACGGTTGCGCCCAGCGCGATTGCCTGTCCCGATCCCATTCCGGGGCCGGATGGCGTTCCGGTTCCCACCGAAATGCCGCGCGCGCTTGCCGCCTATGAAATTCCGGGGGTGATTGCGGAATATGTGGCCGCAGCGCGCAATGCCCGTTCTGCCGGGATGGATGGCGTGGAACTGCACTGCGCCAGCGGATATCTGCCGATGCAGTTCCTTTCGTCGAACTCGAACCAGCGCAGCGATGCCTATGGCGGATCGGCAGAGAACCGCGTGCGCTTTGTGGTTGAAGCGCTGGCTGCGCTTGGTGCCGCCATCGGCCTGGACCGCGTGGGCTTTCGCATCTGTCCCGGCGTGACGTTCAACGGCATGGCCGATGCTGATCCGGCGGAGACTTATGCCACGCTGCTGCGCGCGGTGGATGGCATGGGCCTGGCCTATTGCCACCTGATCCACATTCCCAACGCGGGCTTCGATGCGCTCGATCTGGTCCGGGCAAACTGGTCTGGCCCGGTGATCGAGAACTGCGGCCTTACCGCCGAAAGCGCCGCAAAGGTGATCGCCGAAGGAAAGGCCGATGCCGTCTCGTTCGGCTATGCCTTCATCGGCAATCCCGATCTTGTGGAGCGCCTGCGCACAGGCGCGCCGCTGGCCAAGGCCGACCGCAGCACATTCTACACCGGCCAGGGCGACGATGCGCGCGGCTATACCGATTACCCGACGGTTTCGGGCTGAATGCGAATCTGTGCCAATGAGAGCCACTGAAATCCACTAATGCGCATAATATAATTACTATATTTACGCATTAACTTGACATGACAGGGCATTCAGGCGCATTCGCGTTGAAAGCACAGGAATCGGGAGAAGCGTTGCGATGTCTCAGACTGGCCATCAGGACATGACCGGAAAGGTCGCCATCGTTACCGGCGGAAGTGACGGGATCGGACTTGCCACCGCCCTGCTGCTCGCCCGGCGTGGTGCCACGGTAATCATCTGCGCCCGGCGTGAAGACAAGCTGGAAGCCGCGCGCGCCCGGATTGCGCAGATCGGCACTGTTGAGGCGCACAAGCTTGACGTGTCAGATGAAGCGGCCTTCACCGCGCTGGTGGAAGACGTGGCCGCGCGTTACGGGCGGCTCGACATGCTGGTGAACAATGCCATGTCGGTCCACTACGCGCCCATCGCCCATCTGCGGCTCGATCACTGGCGCAAGGACTTTGCCGTCAATGCCGATGCGGTGTTCGTGGGCACGAAGGCAGCGATGAAAGTCATGGCCGCGCAGGAGCAGCAGGGCCGCCAGCGCGGCGCGATCGTCAACATCGCGTCCACCTGCGGTATCCGCGCTGCGCCCAACATGGCCAGCTATTCGGCATCCAAGGCGGCGATGGTCCACTTCACCGCTGCCGCTGCTATGGAAGGTGCGCCGCTGGGCATTCGCGTGAACGCCATCGTGCCGGGGCAGGTGATGACCGCCGCAACGCAGGACTATACCGAACGCGCGCCCGATGCCGCCGCGCGCACCACCGACGTGATCCCGATGCAGCGCGGGGGGCAGCCTGAGGAACTGGCCGAAGCCATCGTCTTCATGCTGTCGGACGCCGCCAGCTACATCACCGGCACGGCGCTTCCGGTGGATGGCGGCAAGGCCGCGCAACTCTATCTGCCGGGCTGATCGCGCGATGAAACTGGGATTTTCCGCCGCTGACGAGGCTTTCCGCGCCGAATGCGCCGACTGGTTGCAGGGCCAGATGGCGGGCGAATTCCGTGATATTCGCGGCGTTACACAGCTTACCACCATGCCCGAACGGCGCAAGGAATGGGAGCAGCAGCTTGGCGAGCATCGCTGGGGCTGCATCGGTTGGCCAGAGGTCTGGGGCGGGCGCGGGGCGAGCCTGGCGCAGCAGGTGATCTTTGCCGAGGAATATGCCCGCGCAGGCGTGCCGGGGCGGATCAACCACATCGGCGTAGAGCTTGCCGGGCCGACGATCCTGACGTTCGGCACCGAAGAGCAGAAGCGCCGCTTCTTGCCTGATATCGCGGCGGGGAAGACGATATTCTGCCAGGGCTTTTCCGAACCCAATGCCGGGTCCGACCTTGCCAGCGTGCGTACCAAGGGGCGGGTCGAAGATGGCCACTGGGTTGTCAACGGACAGAAGATCTGGACGAGCCTTGCCCATATTTCCGACTGGATCTTTGTGGTCACCCGCACGCAGGAAGGTTCCACAGGGCCAAAGGGCCTGTCGTTTCTGATGATGCCGATGGACCAGCCGGGCATAGATGTGCGGCCCATTCGCCAGATCAACGGCGATGCCGAGTTCAACGAGACGTTCTTCACCGATGCGCGCTGCCCGGAAGACAGCCTGATCGGTGCGCCCGGCGATGGCTGGAAAATCGCGATGGGCCTGCTGGCGTTCGAACGCGGCGTTTCCACGCTGGGCCAGCAGATGGGCTTTCGCAACGAACTGGACGAAATCGTCGCCGCTGCCAAAGCCAATGGCCGCGCTGCCGATCCTGTGATCCGCCAGCGCATCGCCACCGCGCAAATCGGTTTGCAGCTTATGCGCTATGGCGCGCTGCGGATGCTGTCCAACACAGATCATTCGCGCATCGATGGCGCGGCGCTGACCTACAAGATCCAGTGGGCCACATGGCGGCGCAGCCTTGGCGAACTGGCGATGGACGTGTTGGGGCAGGCGGGTGAGATCGCGCCGGGCCAAAGCTATGAATGGGACGTGCTGCCCAACCTGTTCCTCTACAGCCGCGCTGATACCATCTATGGCGGAACCAACCAGATCCAGCGTAACCTGATTGCCGAACGCGGCCTTGGGCTGCCCCGCGAACCGCGCGGATAACGCCTCTCATGCTCTTGCGGCGCCCGCTTGCGTAATCTACTCCCCGTTTTGAGAAGGGGACCGGATTTGAGCGAAGACAGACCGCAACGCCGCCCGCGCGGCTCCGGCTTCGACGATATCGATCGCCGCATCATCGAAGTGCTTGCGCGCGATGGCCGTGCGCAAAGCACCGCGATCGGAGAGGAGCTGGGCCTTTCGGGCAATCTGGTGGCCAACCGCATCCGCGCGATGGATGCGGGCGGCCTGATGCGCGTTGTCGCCGTTTCGGACTTCCGCATCCACGGCTATCGCATGGTTGCGCGCATCCGGCTGATGATCAGCGGTCGCCCGCCGATGGATGTGGCACGCGAACTTGCTGCGCGCGAAGACGTGTTGTCTGTCCACATCACATCGGGCCGCTATCCGGTGTCGTGCCTCTATGCCTTCCGCAACGCGCGCGAGATGATCGAGGCGGTGCGACAGGCGACGGCGGACCTTGCCGGGGTTGAGGATGTGGACGTGGAACTGATCAACAACGTCTATCGCTATGTCCCCGCCGTCGGGCCGCTGGGCGTTTGAGGGAACACATAACGATGGCATTCGAACCGCCCGAATTTCCCGCCACCGATCAGCTGGACCGCGATATCGCGCAGATGCTGGCCGATGATGCGCGCCTGTCGTTTCGCAAGATCGCGGCGGACCTTGGCGTGACCGAAGGCACCGTGCGCGGAAGGGTAAAGCGGCTGCAGAACGCGGGTCTGCTGAAGCTGGTGCCGATCCTTGATATCGATCGCGCGAACGAGAACACGACCGACGATCATGGCCAGCACATGCTGTTCATCACCGTGAAGTGCGCGAGCGGAAAGCTCGATCAGGTGCGGGCCAGTCTGCTGGCCCTGCCGCAGGTCAGCGCGCTTTACGATGCCAATGCAGCCCCGCGCCTTGTGGCGGTGTGCATCCTCGGATCCTTGCGCGAAGCTGCCGACCTGACCGACAAGGTAATTGCGCTGGATGGCATCCGCGAGGTTGAAACCGAACTCGTTCTGCAAACAGTGAAGTATAACGCGGCGATAGCGCCCATAGCCACGGTTTAGCTGTAGAACTCGTCCTCGATCCGGGCGAGGGTTTCGAAGCCGTCGCCAATGTGTTTGCGCATTGCGCGTTCTGCGCCATCGGCATCGCCTGCAACGATCAGTGCCAGCATGGCGCGGTGATCGGCGTTGGCGGTGTTCAGGCGTTCGTCGTCGTAGAAGCTTTCGAACAGCAGGCGGTGGATCGGCACGTTAAGCCGCTGGAGGTGATCGGCGATCACCTTGTTGCCGGAACCTTCCACGATCAGGCGGTGCCATTCGGTGTTCAGCCGTCCAAAACGGTCGGGCGCGCGTTCGCGCACGCAGGCATCGAGCTGCTCCTGCAAATCCTGCAGTCGCGCAATAGCGGCGGGATCGGCGTTGGCCGTGAAATCGTGCATCGCCATACCTTCCAGCGCCATGCGCGCGCGGTAGATCTGGCGGACTTCATCCAGCGTGGATGATCGGACTGAGGCTCCGCGAAACTCCTCGATCTCTACCAGCCCTTCGCCTTCGAGGCGTTTCAGCGCCTCACGAACTTTGGAACGGCTCGCCCCCATCTGGCGGATGATGTCCACCTCGACCAGTCGTTGCCCCGGCACGAAGCGGCCCGTGCGGATGCGCTGGCGCACCCAATCTGCAATTTCGGAGCCAGTTGGTGCGCGTGGTGGCTGGTCTGGAATCGGCATCGGTTATCCTCTCGCCACATCTTATCGAATGATATTGACGAAATTGTCAACAATCTCGTCATCCATTTTTCGGTTGTAAGCGCTTGCCGCATCAACGATCACGATCCCCACAAGATCGCGGAACCGAATCCGCACGGGAGAGAAAACGTGAGAGCAAGTCCCCTCGTTGCAAGCATTATGGCCGTTGCTGGCGTGGCAGCGTCGGCGGTGGTCGGTGCGGCGCAGGAATATCCCGATGTCGTGCGCACATCGGCCTATGTGCCGGTTCGCGATGGCACGCGGCTTGCCGTCAACGTCTATCGCCCGGCGCGGGATGGCGCAGCAGTGGCTTCGCGCCTGCCGGTGATCTTCGCCTTCACCCCCTATCGTGCGCGCTTTACCGAAAAGGACGGCAAGGTCGTCGAACTCGCGCTGGGTGATCGGCTTGCACTGCGCAGCCTGATCCGCGCAGGCTATGTCGTGGCCACAGCGGACATTCGCGGCAAGGGCGCTTCATTTGGTCATCGGCGTGGATTTCAGGACCGGACCGAGGCGCAGGACGGATACGATCTGGTAGAGTGGTTGGCAAAGCAGCCTTTTGCCACCGGCAAGGTTGGCATGATCGGCTGCTCCTACCTTGGCGGAACGACATTCCAGACCGCCACCACCGCGCCCCCATCGCTGAAGGCGGTGTTCGTCGGCGCGTCAGACCTCGACAAGTATGCCTTCGTGCGGCGTGGCGGCATTCCTGCGCAGTTCAACACGCGGCCTGATGAACCGCCGGAAGTCGATCTGGCAAGTGTTCCGGTGGATGCTGACGCGGATGGCAGTCTGCTGAAGGCCGCCGTGGCACAGCATGACGCGAACACCCCGATGGCGGCACTGTGGTATGGAATGCCTTATCGTGACAGCGTTTCGACCTTCACAGGCACGCCGTTCTGGGAAGAAGTTGGCGTCTACAACTATCTCGATGCCATCCGCCGCGCCGGGATCGCCACCTATTTCTGGAGCAACTGGCAGGATGAACCCACCGCGCAATCGATCCTCAGTGCAGCGAACCTGCCGGGCGCACGGTTTCTGGCAGGGCCGGGCAGCCATTGCGTGCCGCCGCCGGGCTTTGATTTCACCGGTGAGATAACGCGCTACTTCGACCAGCATCTCAAAGGCGCGGTTCCGGGCGCAACGCCGCGCGCAACCTATTGGGTCGAAGGGCTGAACGGCAAGGGCGGTTATGTAACGTCCGAAAAGCTGCCCGGCGAAGGAAGCCGTGCGCAAGGCTGGTATCTGGGCGCTGGCAAAACCGGCACGGCGCGCTCCGTCAACGATGGCGGGCTGACACCGCGTGCCGGGCGTGCGGGGGCGGACCGCTTTACCGTGAACTACGATCTGCCAGATCCAGAATACTTTGCCTTCTGGGCCAAACCGATGGACGATAAGGGGTTAAGCTATACCTCCGCCCCGCTGGCCGCGCCGGCAAAGATCGTGGGCTTTCCGGTGGCGCATCTGGCGGTTTCGGCAGACAAGCCTGATGCGCAGGTCTTCGTCTATCTCGATCAGGTTGATGCCGCTGGCAAGGCGGAAGTCGTGGCTTTCGGGCGGCTTGCGCTGTCGCATCGTATCGAAGGCAAGGCGCCCTATGCGGCGATGGGATTGCCGTTCCATCCGGGGCGCAAGGGCGATGTCATGCCGGTGCAGCCGGGGCAGGTGGTGCGCCTGAACATCGATATGACGCCGGTGGCGCGGGTGGTGCCGCAGGGCGCACGGCTGCGGCTGACCATTGCCGGGGCAGACCCGCGCCAGCGCAATCTGAAGGACATCCGGCAGAACCCGGCACCGGTCATCACGGTGCATCGCGGCGGGGCCGATGCCTCGCGGCTCGATCTGCCGATGGCGAAGTAACGTTTGAATTTACGGGGAAATAGAAGCCGCGATTGACGGCTCATAGGGAAGGAGCAAGCAACATGACGGGTAATCTTCACCGGTCCGCGCGGACCATTCTGAGCATTGGGTGCAGTGTGCTGGCATTGGCCATGCCGGTCATGGCGCAGGCGCAGGACGTGCCGCAGGAAGCTGCCGAAGAGGCCGCACCCACCAATTCCGAAATCATCGTCACCGGTAGCCGCGTGCGTGGCGAAGCGCCTGTGGGCGCAACCGTGACGGCGTTGGGCCGCAAGGAAATCGAAACCTCCACCGCAGTCACCGTGGACCGCATGATCCGCGAAGTGCCGCAGGTCTTCGACCTTGGCGTTTCGGAAAACTCGCGCGGGCAATCGGGCGGCAGTGGCAACATCACCTATGGCAACTCGGTCAACCTGCGCGGCATCGGGCCTTACGCCACGCTGATCCTTGTCGATGGCCACCGCGTGACCAACAACAGCCGTTCCATCGATCCGTCGACCATCCCGTCGCTGGGTGTCGAACGGATTGAAATCATCGCGGATGGCGCTTCGGCGATTTATGGCTCCGATGCTGTGGCGGGTGTGGTCAACATCATCCCGCGCCGTTCGCTTGATGGCGGGGAAGTGTTTGGCCGTGCTGGCGTGAGCAGCCGGGGCGATTTCCACGAATATACGCTGGGCGCTGCGCTGGGCAAAGTGTTCGATCGCGGACAGATCATGGTCGCCTACGAACATGTGGAGCGTTCGAGCCTTTCGGGCGACGACCGCGATTTCTTCACCAGCGATCAGCGCGCATCTGGTGGCGGCGATTACCGTATCGTTCGCTGCGCACCGGGCAATATCAATGCCAACGGCACCACATATGCGATCCCCGATCGCGGCGTGACGCAGGCCACCGCCGGGCAATTGAACGCAGGGTCGCTCAACAAGTGCGATGAACTGGACAATCAGGATCTTATCCCGCGTCAGACCTATGATTCCGTCAACAGCACGGGCCGTCTGGAACTGACCGACTGGCTCGACGTGTTCTATGACGGGTTCTATTCCAAGCGTTCCTTCTATCGCACATCCGCGTTCTCCAACGCGCGGTTGACCGTGCCGCAGACCAATGCCTTCTTCGTGCGTCCTGCGGGCTTCACTGGCACCAGCTATACGCTGGACTACAATTTCAGGAACGACCTGCCGACCAACGATTCCGAAGGCTATGCCCGTTCGTGGCAGGTCACGCCGGGGATCAAGGTAAAGCTGCCTGCAAACTGGGAAGCCGAAGCGCTGTTCGGCTATGGCAAGACCAACGACTTTTCGGGTTCGTATTTCGGCGTAAACAACGCCGCGCTCAATGCCGCGCTGGCCAGCAGCAACCCGGCCACGGCGTTCGATCCCTATAACCTTGGCCGCACCAGCCAGGCCGTGCTTGATGGCATTGCCAACCAGATATTCCTCGCGCCCACCAATGGCCGTCTGCGCACCTATGAAGGTCGTCTCAACGGTGCGCTGTTTGCGCTGCCGGGCGGCGATGTAAAGCTGGCGGCGGGTTATGAACGGCAGGATTTCAAGGTGGCGCTGGGCAATGCGCGCGGCGGGCCGACCACGCCGATCACATTCCGCAATTTCGGGCGCAAGGTGGATTCGTTCTACGCCGAAGTCTTCGTGCCCGTATTCGGGCCTGACAACGCGATGGGCGGCTTCCAGCGGCTCGAATTCAACGCTGCGGTCCGACACGACAAGTACAGCGACGTTGGCGGCACCACCAATCCCAAGTTCGGCGTGAACTGGGTGCCGTTCGATGGCGTGAAACTGCGCGGCAGCTATGGTACGTCGTTCCGCGCGCCGACGATCCCTGAAATCTACGGCAATTCGAACAACCTGTTCGGCCAGTCCTATCAGAACCCGGCCGGCGGTGCCCCGCTTCAGGGCTATGCGCTGTCGGGTCCGAACCTTGGCCTGAAGCCCGAAACGGCAACGTCATGGTCCGTGGGCATCGATATCGACCCTGCACCGGGCCTTCATTTCGGCCTGACCTACTGGGACGTGAACTACAAGAATCAGGTTCTGGCCAACCTCTCGAACCTCGCCATCCTTGGCACCGAAGCGCAATACGCCGGGACGGGTATCATCCTGCGCGGCGCCGATGCGGCCACGCGCGTGCAGCAGTTGCTGGCGCAGGGCGTGACGCTGGCGGGCGGCTCGTTCCCCGGTGGCAGCGCGGCCAATGTCACGCTGTTTGTCGATGGGCGCAGCCAGAACCTTGGCGTGTCGATAACGCGCGGCATTGACTTCGTGGGAAGCTGGCGGACCGATCTGGGAGCGGAAGATACCCTTTCGTTCAATCTTTCGGGCACCTACCTCACGAAATACAACGTGGCGCTCACGCCCAATGCTCCGCTGATCGACCGGCGCAACTACATCTTCAACCCGCTGAAGTTCCGTGCACGCGGCAGTGTGACGTGGGACCACGGGCCGATGAGCGCGCGGGTGATGGCAACGCATGTTGGCGGCTATTTCAACAACCTGACCACGGGCGGGCAGAACGTCGGCAGCTACACTCCCGTCGAACTTGGCGTCACCTGGCGCATCGGCGACAGCCAGGGCGCGGGCTTCTTCGACAAGGGCATGACGCTCGGCATCGAAGTGCGCAACCTGTTCGATGTCGATCCGCCTTATGTGAACCTTGCGCCCAGCGGCAACGGCAGTGGCGGCTATGACGCCAGCGCCAGCGATCCCATCGGGCGGCTGTTCGCCGTCAGCGTGCGCAAGTCGTTCTGATGGAAAAGGGCGCGATCTCTATCCTGCTGGCGGGTGATCTGGTGCTTGATGAGCCGGACGCCCCCCACTGGCTGGCCGGGATCGCGCCTGCCCTGAAAGGCGCAGACCTTGCGGTTGGCCATCTGGAAGTGCCGCACACCGCGCGCGGGGATGAGTTGAAAGGCGATGTCCCCGCGCCCGGCGCGCCACCCGAAAACGTCGCGGCCATTGCGGGCGCCGGGTTCCACCTGCTCAGCCTTGCCGGGAACCATATCGCCGATTGCGGCGCAGATGGCATCGCCGATACGCTCGCGCTGCTGGCTAAAGCAGGTCTGAACGGCACCGGCGCCGGACTGACACTGGCCGAAGCGCGCGCACCTGTTGTAATGGATCGCGGCGCTTGGCGCATCGGCCTGCTCAGCTACAACTGCGTTGGCCCGGAGCTTTCGTGGGCTGGCGAAACCCGCGCGGGGTGTGCCTATCTGCGCATCGAGACGGCGGATGGATCACCCATCGCCCCCGCCGCCGATCTGGTCCGCCTGACCGACGAAGCCGTCTCGACACTGCAAACAGACATTTCCGCCCTGCGCGAACAGGCCGATTTCGTGATGGTCGCGCTGCACAAGGGCTTAGTTCACACGCCCGCGCGGCTCGCTCCTTATGAGCGCGCGCTCAGCCACGCCGCCATCGATGCCGGGGCTGACGTGGTGATCGGCCACCACGCCCACATCGTGCGCGGGATAGAATTTCATCGCGGCAAACCGATTTTCCACGGCCTCGGCAACGGCTGCGTCGTCACCAGCGCGCTCAGCCCTGCGCAGGATCATCCCGCCCGCCGCGAATGGGCCGAACGGCGCAAGACGCTGTTCGGGTTCGAACCGGACCCGGCCTACACGCTGGCACCGTTCCATCCCGAAGCGGTCAATGCCATGCTGGGCCGCCTGACATTGCACCCGGACGGGCGCGTCGAAACGGCTGTGGTGCCGGTAGACGTTCTGCCGCCGGGAAGGCCGGTTCTGGCCACGGGGGAGAGAAGCGAAGCCGTGGCGCGATACATCGAGAAAATCACCCTCGCCGCCGGGCTTCCGCCCATCGCCATCACTCAAGATGGTACGGTAACGGCATGAGCGCCTTGCGAAAATGTGTAACGCTCACAGGCGGCATCGCGCTTCTGGGGGCAACCGGGGTCGATGCCATATCCGTCATCGGGCGGCATGTAGGAATGCCAGTCCACGGCTCCATCGAACTGGTGCAGGTGGCCGTGCTGGTTGCCGGAACGCTGGCCCTGCTGGTCGCCACGGTAGACCGCTCGCACGCCAAGGTTCATCTGCTTGTGGACCGCATGAGCGAAAGTGCGCGCGGATATCTCGAACGGGTTTCGGCCCTGCTCGGCGCAGCGTTTTTCGCCGCGTTGCTGGCTGGTTCCGTGTGGCTGATGTCCGATCTGTGGGCCGGGCACGAACAGAGCGAAGTCATCGGCGTATCGTGGCGCGCGATGCGGGTTTTTGCCAATGTGGTGCTGGCGCTGATCGTTCTCGCCCTGCTTGGTCAGGCATTCAGGAGGCGTCCATGATGCTGGCGACGCCGCAAACCGGCCTGATCGGTGTGCTGATCCTCTTCGCCCTGTTGATGTCTGGCCTGCCCATCGGGGTGGCGCTGGGGCTGGTGGGCCTTGGCGGGCTGTTCCTCGTGCTGGGGATAGAGCCGGGGTTGATCAAGGGCGGCGTGGTGCTGGTCGATACGCTCACCCGCTATGAACTCGGTACGCTCCCGCTGTTCATGTTCATGGCGCATCTGTTCTTTTCATCCAACGCCAGCCGCGACCTGTTCGATGCGGCCGCCAAGATGGTGGGCCATCGGCGCGGCGGTCTTGCCTATGCCTCGGTCGGCGGCTGCGCTGGCTTTGGATCGATCAACGGGTCCAGCCTTGCCACGGCGGCCACGATCGGCCTTGTCGCCCTGCCGGAAATGCGCAAGCGCGGCTATTCCGACGCACTCGCCACCGGAACTGTCGCTGCAGGTGGCACGCTGGGTCAGATGATCCCGCCATCGGGCGCGCTGATCGTGTTCGGTATCATTGCCGAACAGTCCATCGGCAAACTCTTCACCGCGGCCATCGTGCCGGGAATCACGCAGGCGTTGCTTTATTGCGCGGTGATCTGGCTGGTCGTGCGCCTGCGCCCCCATGCCGCGCCGGCCAGCGAACGCGCCACCTGGGCTGAACGCCGCGCGGCCTTGGGCAAGATTGCCGATATGGTGGTGCTGATCGCACTGGTGATCGGCGGCATCGCGCTGGGCTGGTTCAGCCCTTCGGAGGCGGCTTCCATCGGCGCAGCAGGCGCCCTAGGCATCGCTGCATGGCGCCGCCGCCTGAACAGCGAAATGCTGATGAAGGCGTTCGAGGAAACGCTGCGCACCAGTGGGTTGATCCTGATGGTCATCATCGGCGCACTGGTGTTTTCGGTCTTCATATCGGTGACCGGCCTGACCGACGCGGTGGGCGCATGGGTAACGGGCTTGGGCCTTGGCACCGTGCCCACGCTGCTGCTGGTCGCGCTGATCCTGCTGCTGCTCGGCTCTGTGCTCGATGGGCTGGCACTGATGCTGCTGACCACGCCGATCCTGCTGCCGGTGGTGGAAAGCGTGGGCATGTCGGCCATCTGGTTCGGCATCTTCCTGTGCCGCGCGATGGAAATCGGCTTCGTCCACCCGCCGCTCGGCATGAACCTCTATGTCATTCAGGGCGTGGCCAAGGATGTCAGCATCAATCGCATCTTCAAGGGCGTGATGCCGTTCCTTGCCAGCGACCTGCTGCACCTCCTGATCATCATCCTGTTCCCCGCGCTCGCGCTTGGGCTGCCCGAATTGCTTGGAAATTGAATATGTTGTCATACGCCGGACCCAATCTGCCGCACGATCTGTTCGATGCCACCGGGCGCAATGCCGGGCCGCTCACATGGAACGTGGATCGCGCCATGCCCGCCGCCGACCGCTGGCTGGAAAGCAAGTTCGCGCCGTGGACACGCTCTGTTGTGCAGGACTGGGCCGATGGCGCGCTTGATCATCTGGATGCGGTTGTGTTGAGCCGCGCCGACGACAGCGCGCAGCGGCTATACTATTACCTTTGCGAACTGCGCCGCGCAGGCTCGATCAAGGGGCCGGAGCCACTGATGCTCGACATCGCCAAGATCGCGCGCAATAGCAGCGTGGCCCGCACCGAGGCGGCCTTGCGCAAGCTGGCCGATAGGCTGTGCGTGAGCGCGGAAGCGCTGACCCAAGCCATCGCGGAGGGCAACGCGGTGCGGCGGCAGGCTGCTGTGCCAGATGACGCTGCCCAACCGATCTGCCTGATCGCAGGCAGTCCCCTGCCTGATAATCGCCTGCATCGCGTGGCCGCACAAAGCGGATGGCACGCAACTGGCCGCACGCTGGCCGATCAATGGACTGATCGCGGGCCGCTCGTGGATGAAGATGGCGATCCCTTCGCCGCGCTCGCCCGCCAGATCAACGCGCGCCAGATCGATACGCGCGGCTTTTTTGATCGTGCCGGTTCGCTGGTGCAGCAGGCCCGCGTTGTGGACGCAAAAGCCGCCGTGCTTTGGTTGATCGAGGAAGACGATACCACCGTCTGGCACTTGCCTGCGATGCGCGATGCGCTGGAAGGCGCAGGGGTGCCAGTGCTGGTCGCCACCCGGCGTGACTGGTCCTGCCGTGATGGGATCGACGCCGAAATTGCCGCATTCCTGCAGGGAGTTCCAGCATGAAGCTGCTGTCCGGCCATCGCGTTGCCATGCTGGGCAACATGGAAGGGCGCGCGCTGGCACGCTTTCTTGCCTCGCTCGGCGCGGAACTGGGCGGGCCAGTGGAAGGCGCGTCGTTCGTGATCGATGATCTTGGCTTGGAAGCGCTGGAAGGCGTAACCATTCCCGAAAGCGCGGTCCACGTTTCGGTCACAACGTTCGGTTCGGGCGGGCCGCGCATCGGTTGGCAGGGGGGTGAACTTGTCGCTTCGGCAATGGGCGGGGCCTTGCGGGTGACGGGCGAACCGGGCCTGCCGCCGGTCAAGGAAGCGGGCGATGCCTGCACATTCCACGCAGATATGGTGGCCGCGTCGGGCGCACTGGCAGCGCACTATTCACGTGGCACGCCCGGTCCGAACTTGGTCAAAGGCCAGCACGTTGACGTTTCGATCCAGCAGGTCGCTTTCAGCCGCAATTTCAATGGCGTGCTTGTCTGGCAGTTCGATCAGCGCAAGCTGGTGCGCGTCGGCGGTGCGCTCGCCTATGGCAAGGCCACCGTGCGCGCGATCTGGCGGCTTGCCGATGGCTGGTGCTTCCATTCGCTGATGACCGGGCGGCTCGGCGCGCCCGCCAATCAGGCGCTGTCGGACTGGATGGACGAGGCTGGCGTGCCCAACCCGCTGGCTGGCACGGACTGGCTTTCCTACAACCGCTCCACCCTTCCGGCGGAAACGCGCGCTGTGTGGGAAGGGGCAATCGCGGCGTTCTTCCTGTCGCGCACCAAGCACGAAATCGCCACCGAAGGGCTGCGCCGTGGCATCAATGCCTGCGTGGCGAACGAACCGGCAGACGTTCTGGCCGACCCGCATCTGGCAGCGCGCGGCTTCTTTGACACGCCCGATGGCCTGCCCGAACGCTTCGCCACGTTCCGCGAAGGCACTGCCCAAGTATCTGCGCCTGCGATCCACACGGGCACTCGTCCCGGCCCGCTGTCAGGCGTGAAAGTGCTGGATTTCGCCTGGGCGCTGGTAGGCTCGATCACCACCAAGACGCTGGGCGATCTGGGCGCAGAGATCGTCAAGATCGAAACCCGCACCCGGCCAGACCTTGCGCGGCTTGATGTGCAGGTTTCCGCCTCAAAGCCCGGAAACTGGGACGACAAGCCGTGGTTCGCGCATCTGAACACCTCGAAGCGCAGCCTGTCGCTCAACATGAAGAAGCCAGAGGCGCGCGAGCTGATCGATCCGCTGATCGACTGGGCCGATGTGGTGGTGGAGAATTTCTCCCCCGGCACGATGGCCAAGCTGGGGCTGGATTACGATAGCCTTGCCGCGCGCAATCCCGGCATCGTCATGGTTTCTGGCAGCGTGTTTGGCCAGACCGGGCCGATGGCGCAGGAATGGGGTGTGGATGGCACCGGCGGCGCGCTTTCGGGCCGCACGTTCCTCACTGGATGGGCGACCCGTGATCCGGTGATCCCCGGTGCGGTGCCGTTTGGCGATGTAATCGTGCCCTATGTCATGGCGGCAGGCGTTGCGGGCGCGTTGCAGCACCGGCGCGAAACCGGGCGCGGGTGCCATATCGATGCTTCGATGTATGAAATCTGCGTGCAGCAGATGCGCGACTATCTGGCTCAGGCCCAGCACGGTGAACGCCCGCAGCGCATGGGCAATGCCGATGCGCGCGTGTTTTGGCAGGACGTTCTACCCGCCGCTGGCGATGACCGCTGGGTGGCGATTTCCTGCCCGACCGAGGCGCACCATGCGAAGGTGCTGGCGCTGACCGGGCCGGATGTGGCGGCTTGGACTTCTGTTCGCGAAGATCACGCCATTGCCGCCGAACTGCAATCGCTCGGCATCGCCTGCGGGGCGGTGCAGGATTGCGAGGATATGATCGAGCGCGACGATCAGCTTATCGGGCGCGGCGCGCTGGCCATGCTGGACCATCCGCTGCTTGGCCCGTTCGGCCACATCGCCACGCCGATCCGCTTCTCGCGCGATCAGTTCACGCCGTTCCGCGCCCCCGGCATGGGTGAACATGTTTCTGAAATCGCACGCGATCTGTGTGGCCTGACCGAAGCCCGGATTGCCGAACTAGACCAAGCAGGAGTTTTCCAGTGAGCGCCGCTCCCACCACAACCTCTGGCCAGCGCAGCCGCAAGGATCTTGCCTGCACCGCCGCCGCCAGCGCCTATCAGAAGCAGTTCGGCGCGGATCTTCGCCGCCGCGTGGTGGATGAAGGCGAACCCTTTGCCATCGTCCAGGCCGACACCCCGCACGAGATTTTCCATGTCATGGACATTCCGATCATCACGAACCAGTGGTGGTCGGCCTATATTTCGGCCAAGCAGCTTTCGAACCATTATTTCGAAGTGATGGTGCAGGCCGGATATCCCAAGAACAGCTGCAAATACTGTTCGCTGGGCCTTGCCTGCACGCTGGCGAACGATCCCAAAACCGCGCCGTGGGGCGGGTTGCCCAAACCCACCGTGCTGGTGGCCCGCATGACCTGCGATTGTATCCAGCATGTGTTCGGCCAGTGGGCCGATGCGCTGGGCAGCGAATTCTTCCCGATGGAAGCGCCTGCATGGGAACATAAAGACCCGCGCTGGTTCGCCCATTCAAAGGACCAGTGGGAACAGGTCTACGACGCAGACCGCATCGCGCTGGCGGTGGCCGAAATGCGCGATCTGATCACGTTGCTGGAAAACCGGACGGGCCGCAAGTTCGATGAGGCCAAGCTGCATTACCTGATGGAGCGGATCAACGAGCAGGAAGGCTATATCTGGGAAGCGGCGCAAGCCATTGGAAACGCACGGCCTTGCCCGGTATCCATCGCCGAACAGATGCCCAACACGATGATCCCGCAATGGCATCGCGGATCGGACTGGGCCGTGAACCACGCCAGACGTTTCCGGGACGAAGTGATGGAGCGCATCGCTGCGGGTGCTGGCAGCGCGACGGACGAGAAGATCCGCCTGATGTGGATCGGTGCGGGCGTGTGGCACGATCCCGGTTTTTATCAGGCACTTGAAGAGCGCATGGGCGCAGTGTTCGTCTGGTCGATGTACATGCCCTTTGCCGGGCCGCAGTATATTCGCGAAGTGCAGGGGCGCCCGATGGAAGCGCTTGCCAGCCGCGTCTGTTCAATGAACGAGGTGCTGCACCTGCCGCCGTGGATGAACGGTTGGATGACGAGCGAGGCGGAGCGGTGCGGGATCGATGCCTGCGTGGTGCTGCTGCCGCCAGAGAACCGCCTTTCGCAATCGGGCACCAAAATCACGGCAGAGGCGTTGGAAAAGGCGGGCGTTCCCGTGCTGATGATCGATGCCGACATGGTGGATGCGGGCAACTGGGACCATGACAAGATGGTTGGCATGGTTGCGGACTTTCTGGTGCAGCGGGGGCTGGCTTGAGACGCCCAGGTGTCATCTATGTGCTTCTAGGTGCACTTCAGACTTTGCTGCTTGCAGGACTGCTTTCAGCCTGCGCGCGTCCGGTGGAAAAGGGTGTGACGGAGCTGGTCTACGCCTCGCCCTACAGCCCCAATCACCCCTTTTCGAAGGCCGATCAGGAATGGATGGCCTTTGTCGAAAAGCAGTCCCAAGGGCGGCTGAAGGTAAGGCCGGTGTGGTCGGGCGCGCTGCTTTCGTCCGACATGTCGATGGAAGAACTGCGTCACGGCGTGGCCGATATCGGGCTTGTCACGCCGATCTACGTGCGCGGCGGCACGCACCTCATTCGCATCCAGTCGGGCTTCTATCAGGGCGCTGACAGCGTGGAATCGCAGGTCGCGCTCTATCGCTGCATCGCGGCGGAGAACCCGCAGGTCGGGCGCGAACTGGCGGGGTTGAAAGTGCTGGCGGTTCAGGGCGGCACGCTGCCGGGCCTTGTCACCGCCACGCGCCCGGTCAAAAATCTGTCCGATATCAAGGGCCTGCGCATTCGCGCGCCCACCGAACTGCTGAGCGTGCTGGATTCATTGGGCGCAGACCCGGTGAACATGCCGATGGGCGAGGTTTATTCTGCGATGGCCAAGGGCGTGATCGACGGTGTGATTGCGCCGGAGGACACGTTCAAGTCCCTGCATTTTGCCGAGATTTCAAAGCACTTCTACCAGATCGCCGTGCCCCGCGGTGCCTATCCCGCCCGCGCGATGAGCGAAAAGCGCTGGAACGCGCTGTCGGCAGAGGATCGCGCCGTGCTGGAACAGGGCATTGGCATGTGGGAAGCGGCGCTGGCGCGGCAGGTGCGCGCGGCGGTGGACAAGGGCAAGGAAGAAGCGGCGGCTTACAAGGTCAGCTTCCACCCGGCCTCGGCGGCGGACCAGCAGCGGTTCGATGCCATATATCTGCGCGATTCCGAAGCCAACGCCCGCCACCTCAAGGCTTTTGGCATCGATGGCGATGCAGCGTTCCGTTCTGCCCGCAAGGCGGTGCAGGGGCGTGACCGGATTTCCTGTGGGAGTGAGATATGAAACGTCTGACGGCTTTTGCTCTTGCGCTGGCAACATGCGCGGCACCGCTTGCGGCCAAGGGACCGGCGCCGCGCGTGATTGGCGCGCCTGCCGGGAACGGCGGCACACCCGCCATTGCAGAAGCGCGCGCCGATGCGCCGGGATACACGTTCTATCGCCCCGCCAAATGGCCGAAAAAACGCCTGCCGCTGGTGCTGTGGGGCAATGGCGGGTGCCGGAACAATGGCCTTTCCGCCAGCCACTTCCTGCGCGAAATCGCCAGCCACGGCTATGTGGTGATCGCCAATGGCGCGCCGGGTGAGGAGCGACCTGTCCTTGCCGCACTGCCCCCCGCCAACGGTCCGCGCCCGACCGGAGCCGCGCCGCCGCGCGCCACGCCGGACGAAACGCAGGTCAGTCAATTGCTCGGCGCGATAGACTGGGCGGAGAAGAGCGATATTGCCCGGCGTGTGGACTTTTCGCGCATCGCGGTGATGGGTCATTCCTGCGGGGGGCTTCAGGCGCTGGCTGCCGGGGCGGACCCGCGTATCGATGCGGTGGTGGCCTTCAACAGCGGCGTCTATGTGCGCGCCGGATCGGGGCTGAGCGGTGTGGGTATCGTCAAGGATGACCTGACGAAGCTGCACACGCCGGTTGCCTATATCATCGGCGGGCCGGATGACATTGCCTATCCCAACGCCGCAGACGATGTGGCGCGCATAGCGCATGTGCCGGTGTTCCATGCCAATTCGCCCGTAGGGCACGGCGGCACGTTCCAGATGGCCAATGGCGGAGACTATGGCCGGATCGGTGCGGCATGGCTTGACTGGCAGTTGAAGGGCAGCAAGGCCGCAGGCGCGATGTTTGCCGGGACCGATTGCGGGCTGTGCAAGGACAAGACATGGACCGTGGTCCGCAAGCAGTTCCCGGAGAACCCATGAAGCAGCCTCTTTCCGGTAGCGGGCCATTGGCCGGCATCCGTATTGCCGATTTCAGCCACGTGATGGCGGGGCCATACGCTTCGCACCTGTTGCGGCTGATGGGGGCGGATGTGATCAAGATCGAACCCAAGGGCGGCGACGGGTTCCGCAATTATGGCGCTGACCGGCGCTATGATGGCATGTCGCCCGCGTTCATCGCGGCCAATGCGGGCAAGCAGTCGATTGCGCTGGATCTGAAGGATCAGGCCGACCTTGCCGTGGCGAAAGACATCATCGCCCGGTCCGATGTGGTGCTGGAAAACTTCCGCCCCGGCGTGATGGACCGGCTTGGGCTGGGGTATGAAGCGGTATGCGCATTGCGCGCCGATATGATCTACTGTTCGGTATCCGGCTATGGTCAGGATGGGCCGCATCGAGATTGGCCGGCCATCGACAATATCGTGCAGGCCACCAGCGGCATGATGATGTTGAGCGGCGAGGAAGGCGATCCGCCGGTGCGGGTGGGCTTTCCCATCGTGGATACGCTGACCGGGCAGACCGCCGCGATGGCGATCCTGGGCGCGCTGATGCAGCGGGAGCGCAATGGCACGGGCAGCAAGCTGGACGTATCGATGTTCGACGCCAGCCTTGCCTTCATGACATCGGCGCTGACGCCATTTCTGGTAACGGGCAAGCCGATGAGCCGCATGGGCAACACGGGCTACAGCGGGTTGCCCACGGCATCGATGTTTACCGCCAGCGACGGGCGGCAGGTTTCGCTGGGCGTGGTGCAGCCGCCACAGTTTGCGGCGCTGGCCCGGATCATGGCGCGCGAGGATTGGTTGACCGATCCGCAATTTGCCACGCCCGATGCGCGGCGCGCCAACTTCGATGCGATGCACGCGCAGCTTTCGGCAGTGTTCGCCACCGACACCGCAGCCGCATGGGAAAAACGGCTGAGCGATGCGGGCATCCCCTGCGGCATGGTGCGCCGGGTGGACGAGGCTGCAGATCTTGCCGGAGATGCGGCGCTGATCGAACTGGCCATTCCGGGCCTGCCGGAGGAAAGCGTGCGCATTCCGGGCGCGGGGTATCGCGTGGCGGGGCAAGCGGCGGTCGAAGTGGGGGCGCCGCCCCGCCTTGATGCCGATCGGGCGGATATTCTGGCTTGGCTGGCGGAGGATAGCGAACCCGGACGATCAGCCACAGCGGGCTGATATACCTTGGGTTATGAAGCGCTTGGATGGCAGGGGTCATGCGCTGACAGAAGAATGCAAGCGCTTGCTAAGGCCTGTTTCACGCGCTAGTCTCCCAGCCATCATCACAACAATCGATCAGGGGAGGGCGTCTTGAGCCACACCGTGCTGGCAACTGGCGATCTCGCTATGGATCGTGATGATTATGATGCCTGCTTTGCCGGAACTGCCGATGTGCTGCACGGGGCTGACGTGGTGTTCGGGCAGCTTGAAACCAGCTTTGCCGAAAAGGGCGTGCGGTTGCCACAGGCGCGCCATGCGGTGCTGGCAAAGCCGGAAGGTGCAGGTGCGCTGGCGCGCGCCGGGTTCGATGTGATTTCTATGGCGGGCAATCACGTTATGGACTGGGGGCATGATGCCTTCTTCGAAACGCGCAGGCATATCGAAGCGGCGGGCATGAACGTGGTTGGGGCCGGTGCCAATATCGCCGAAGCGCGCCGTCCGGTTATCCGCACGTTGGACGATGGTACGCGGGTGGCGTTCCTTGCCTATTCCAGCATCCTTCCGCATTCGTACTGGGCTGATGAACGCCGCCCCGGTTGCGCGCCGATGCGGGCCTTCACGGTCTATGAACAGATCGAACATGACCAGCCCGGCACGCCCGCGCGGGTGCACACATACCCGCACCGCGAAGACCTTGCCGCGATGGAGGCCGATATCCGCGCGGCAAAGGCCGAGGCGAACGTGGTGCTTGTTTCGCACCATTGGGGCATCCATTTCGTGCGGGCCGTCATCGCGGATTACCAGCGCGATGTAGCGCGTGCGGCGATTGCCGCCGGTGCCGATGCCATCTTTGGCGGGCACGCGCATATCCTGAAAGGCTGCGAACTGATCGACGGCAAGCCGGTGTTCTATTCGCTGTGCAACTTCGCCACCGACCTTGCGATGGACGAGGCGCACGCCAATTCGAAGAGTTTCAACGAGATCCGGGTACTTGCCGAGGAGTGGGAGCCGGATTTCGGCAGCCTTTACAACTTTCCCAAGGCGGCGCGGCTATCGATGATTGCAAAGCTGGAGATTGCGCAGGGCAAGGTGTTGCGCGCGGGACTGCTGCCCTTGGTGATCGGGCGCGATGCCGTGCCGCGTCTGGCCGAGCCGGGCAGCGATGATCACGTCGCAGTGGTCGATTATCTGAGCGCTGTGACGCAAGAGGCCGGGCTGAATGCGCGCTATCGCAATGCAGACGGAATGGTCGTGCTGGAAGCGGCGGCATGAAGGGGCGCAGTGTCGGCTTCCCGCTGGAAGGGTTCGTTTTCCTTTATCTGCTGGCCTATTTGCCCAATGTGATCGTGACAAAGCTGGTCACGTCAATGCCCCACGCCGGGCTGGGCAGGCCGCTGACGGGGCTGGAAACGCTGCCTGCCTCGCTGATCATAAACATGGTGCTGACCTGGGGGTTCATCTGGGCGTCGGGCTGGCACCGGGATGCCAACAAGATTTCGGTGGGGCCGGTGCGGGTGCCGTTCCCCACGCGCTACACCTTCCTTTCGGGTATCGGCACAGCGCTGGTGCTGTTCACGGTGCCGCTCAGCTTCACGATCCCTGATGTGAGCATTCCGTTTATCCAGCTGATCATGCGCGGCGATATCCTGATCATCGCGCCGCTGGTGGATCTGATGTTCGGCCGCCGTGTGCGCTGGTGGAGCTGGACCGCGCTGGCAATGGTGCTGGTCGGGCTGATCATCGCGTTGTCCGACCGGGGCGGGCTGAAGCTGCCGCCCATCGCGATTTTGACCGTGGTGCTTTATACCGTAGGCTATTTCCTGCGGCTTTACGTGATGACCAAGATATCGAAAAGCGGCGATCCGGCATCGGTGCGGCGCTATTTCGTCGAAGAAAAGATGATCGCGCTGCCGTTGTCGGTGGTGATCCTGGGACTGATTTCGGCCAGCGGCATTGGCGGGCAATCTGGCGAACTGGCGTGGGGCTTTGTCGGGGTCTGGAGCGATCCGGTGCTGGCGGACCTGTTCTGGATCGGCGCGACGCTGACGGTGATTTCGGTGCTGGCGATCATCATCCTGCTGGACCCGCGTGAGAACGCCTATTGCGTGCCGCTGGAACGCGCCGCGAGCCTTGTGGCCGGGATCGGCGGATCGGTGCTGCTGGCATGGTTCTGGGGCCTGCGGATGCCGCGTGATGCGGAACTGCTGGGTGCGGGCGTGCTGGTGGGGGCAATCGTGCTGCTGTCGCTCGCCCCGCGCTTTGCCGCGAAGCGCGAAGCGTTGAGCGAAGTTCCATGATGCCTGATGTCAGCGATATTCTTGCCGCTCATATTGCCACGGCACGGTGGGGCACTTTGCCCGAAGCCGCGCGGGAAGGCGCGCGGCGCGTGTTGCTTGATGCTGTGGGCGTGACGTATGCCGCCAGTGGGCTTTCGCCAGAAGCTGCGCCGTTTCTGGCGCTGGCACGGGCAAACGGGGCGGGGCCTTGCGCAATACTGGGCACGGCGGAGCGGGTGCAGCCCTTGGGCGCGGCACTGGCCAATGGCGCGCTGGCCCATGCTGTGGATTATGAGGATGCGTTTGACCGTGCGCCTGCGCACCCCAATGCTTCGCTGGTGCCGGTGTTGCTGGCTTTGGCGCAGTCAGAAGGCGCGGTGGATGGCAGGCGGTTTCTGACGGCGCTGGCTGTTGGCGGCGATGTGGCGTGCCGCATCGCGCTGTCGCTGCGGCAACCGATGGAGCAGGGCGGGTGGTATCCGCCGCCGATCGTTGCTGCATTCGGTGCGGTGGCAGGCGCGGCAAACCTGCTGGGGCTGACGGCGGAGCAGGTTAAAGACGCGCTTTCGCTTACGCTGTGTCAGGTGACGATGCCCGGCGAGATCAAGCACAGCCGCAGGACGGTTCTGCGGGCGGTGCGCGAAGCTTTTCCGGCGCAGGCGGCGCTGACCGCTGCCTTGCTGGCGCGTGAGGGCGTGGCAGGGTTTGAAACGCCGCTGGAGGGCAAGGCCGGCTTCTATGCGCTATATGCGGGCGGGCAGTTCGCGGCAGAAGACCTGACCGACCGGTTGGGCGCGCATTATTGGGGCGCGGAATTGACGTTCAAGCCGTGGCCCAGTTGCCGGGGAACGCATCCGTTTATCGAGATGATGCTCGATCTGGCGGCGCGGCATGGCTTCGATGCGGATGATGTGGCCTCGGTGGACGTCATGGTCGACGATGTTCAGGCTATGCTGGTGGAGCCGCTGGAGCGCAAGCAGGCTCCAGCGGTGGCGATTGATGCCAAGTTCTCGATCCCGTTCACCACCGCGCTTGCACTGGTGTGCGGGGGCGTTCGGCTCGATTCCTTCGGGCCGGACAGTCTGAGCGATCCGCAGATTCTGGGGCTGGCGGCGAAAGTGCGGCCTGTTGCGGTTAACGCGCCCGGTTGGCAACGCGGCGTGGGTGGCGCGATGCGGGTGACGTTGCGTGACGGCAGGTGCCATGAGGCGTTCGTTGCCAATGCGCTGGGGTGCCCGGACCGTCCGCTTTTGGACATGGCGCAACGCGAGAAGTTTATCGATTGCCTGTCGCGCGCGGCCATTGCGGTGGGGCGCGAAGAGGCTGAGGTGCTGGCCGACCGCATCCTTTCGCTGGAAAGCTGCGAGGACGTGGGCGCGCTGTTTTAGAACAGCGCGCGTATCTCCGCCCGGCGCTGGCTTTGCCACGGCAGGCCATCGGCTTCGGGTTCGTTCGTAGGCTGTGCGGCGATTTCCCACTTCGTTTCAACCGTCAGACCGGGGACGAGGCGCCGCATGGTTTCGGCAATCGTCTCTGCCCGTTCCTGCGCTGCTTCGGAGCGTTCCGCGATGGTCACGCCACTGACGGTTTCCGGGTCGGTCGCGGCAAAGCCGGTCACGATCAGCTTCCTGGGCTTGGCCGCCTTGATCCACGTTACGGCATTGTCGATCAGCCAGTCGTCATACTGATAGACGAGGAAATCCTTGTCGAATTCGAAGTACACCGGGAACACGCGCTCGGCATAGGGGCCGGGGGGAACCGGGCGCGGGACTGAAAGCGGCGCGATGTTGCGCCTTGGCAGGATGTAGCGGCGGCCCGGAAAGCCTTCAGCCGGGATCATGTGCCGCGTGCAGGGGATATCGAGCCGCGATGTGCGCACCGGATCGAGCGCGGGCGCGCCGCAGGGTTGCGCGGTATTGGCAGCCGGGCGGCCTTCGACCAGCACGGCGAAGTTCCAGTCAGGCTTGTAGGGGCTTTCGGTTACGTCCCAGCGCCTGCCGGTTTCGCGGTCGTCAGCCAGCCAGCAGCCCGATTTGCGGCCAGCATCGGTATCGCGATAGACCGGACAGGCGACGAAGCGCACAAGCCCTGCGGTGTCCTGCGCGGCCTGTGCAGAGGTGGCGGCGCAGAGCGCGGCGAGGAGCGCGAACCGCTTCACAGTGCGCTCATCAGGTTGACGAGATCCTGCTTTTCCTGCTCGGTATAGCCGATAGAATAGCGCCGCTCGTAATAGTCCACCACGCCGCGCAGATCCTTTGCCAAGCCGTTGGAAAAATAGGGGGCGCGGGCCGAAAGTCCGCGCATGGATTGCAGGGTGATCTTGCCGACATCGGCGCACTTGCCCGAGGTCAGGGCGAAGCCGGGGTCATAGGTGTAGATGAGCTTGCCATAATGCGGATGCGGGCGCCCGGTGCAGGTCACCTTGAACAGGGGCAGATCGTCCCACGGATCGGCAAAGGGCAGGGTGGTGGTGCCCAAATCGACCTGGCCCGGCGCCACGTCGTTCCCCATCTGGCTCATATTATGGCAGAACACGCAGGAATTGCGCACCGGATTGCCGAAACCGATGCGGGAATTGATGCCCGCCGTGTCGGTGATCAGGAACATCTTTTCGCGGAACACCTTGGCCCCGCGCGCAATCGACTGGCGATGCGCGAGCTGTTCCGGCGTCAGCTTTGCCGCCTCGTCCTTGGGGATGTTCTCCCACGCCTTGAACTCGCTCCACACCGGTTCGCCGATCGAACCCAGCGCGCCGGGCTGGCTGTCCCGCAGACGCGCGGGGCCACCCTTGGCCCCCATGCTGTCGAGCGCGCCGCCCGCCTTGCTGGTCTGCATCGCGGTGTAGATGCGCAGTTCGAAGTCCTGCAGCGTCTTGCGCTGGGCGGTCGTCAGCGCTTTCAGCATCTGAAGGTGCGTGGTGGCCGCGTCCTCCATCTGGATACGCAGATTTCCGGCGCGGTTATCGGCCATCAGGTTGCCTGACTGCGGCTTTCCGTCATCGGGATCGAGCGGCAGCGCATAGCCCTGCTTGGGATCATAGGGAAAGCCCACGGCCAGCAGATACTTCATGTTCGCCACCGGGCGCGGGCGGCGATAGACCGATATCCTGCCCGCCGCCGGGCCATAGGCTGCACCGGAATTGCAACCATTGGGATCGCGCACGACTTCGATGGTGAAGTCCGGTTTCACCGGCTTGCCGTTGAAGCTTTTGGTCGGCCAAGGGCGTTCGACGCGGATCAGTCCGCGATCAAGCAGCAGCGAATGGCTTTCGCGCCGGTCCTGCGGCAGCGTGGGGCAGTTCGAACCGTCATAGGCGGCAAAGAGCGGGTCTTTGCCGTCGGTCCGCTCCCACTGGCGGCGTGCGCTTTCCACCGAAAGGCTCATCGCATCCGATGGCTGGTGGCAGGTCACGCAGGCGCGGCCATCCTTGCCCAGCGGTTCGAAGAACGGATGCCCTGCCGTCTTCAATGGCCCGCCCACGGTCAGCGTGCGCAGAGTGCCATGATCGTTATCGTAGTCCAGCGCCGCTGGCAGGACCCGGCCTTCACCGGGCGCCCACCAGCGGTCGGGCACGTCCCCGCCCCGCGCGCCGACCGAAAGGGCCAGAACGAGCGCAGCGAGGGGCAGGGCAAACGACTTTTGCGGGAGGAGGTGCATCAGCCGCTTGCCCTTTCTCTTGTCGCTCAGTTACCGATTTCCACGCGCAGACGCAGGCCATAGGTGCGCGGCGCGCCGTAGATGATGCCGCCATCCGCGCTCGAACTGTTCTGGATCTGCGATGCGATGTAGGTCTTGTCGGTCAGGTTGTTGACGAAGGCTTCCAGCTTCCACGCCTTGCCCATGTCGAAGGTGAGGCGCGCATCGAAGATGTTGCGACCGGGCACCAGCGTGTTCACGCTGGGGAACGGCGTGGCATACTGTTCAGACAGATACGACCACTGCACGCGCGGCGTCACGTCAACCGAACCGAAGCCGACGGTATATTGCACGCCTGCGTTGACAGTCCATTCCGGCGAGAACGGCAACACGCGATCCTTGGGCACGAACCGCAGGTTGGCAGCACAGCCGACATCGGTGCCGGGGGCGTTGGTATCGGAAATGCAGGCCGAATTGGCGAACTTGGAATCGAGATACCCAAGCCCGACATTGGCGGCGAGGCCGCCGAACTGCGCGGTCAGTTCCAGTTCGCCGCCCCACGATTTGCCTGCCAGCGCGTTCTGCGTGACCGGCAGCCCGCCGACGAGGCTGGAAAGCTGGATGTCCTTGTAATCCGAATAGAACACATCGCCATTCACGCGCAGGTGGCGGTCAAGCAGTTCGGTCTTGAAACCGGCTTCGTAGACGAAGTTGCGCTCAGGCTTGAAATCGGGCGTGTTGGGCGTGAGGTTTACGCCGCCTGCCTTGTAGCCCTTCGAAGCGGTCAGGTAGATCATGTTGTCACCACCGAAGTGGTAATTCACGCCGATCTTGCCGGTAAGCTGCTGCGAAGTGACCTGGCTGGTGAAAGGCAGGGTAAAGCCCGCGCCCGGAACAGCAAAGCGGGTGTAGACCTGCTTGTCCCACGAATAGCGCGCACCTGCGAGCACTTCGATCGCATCGGTGAAGTAGTAGTTCACCTGACCGAAAACCGACTGCGAGGTGTTCTTGGCCTCGGTGATGATCGAGCTGTTCGATTGCAGCACGTCGAGCGTGTTGCGATTATCGCGCAGCAGGGTAACGGGCACGGTTTCGTCCATCACGAAGCCGCCGAAGACCCACTGCAGCGGTCCCTTGTGGGTGGATAGCAGGTTGAATTCACCGATCAGCGTCTTGAACTGCGTATCACCGTTGCTGACGCGGCCGGGATAGGTGCGTGTGTTGGCGCTGCTGGCCGGAAGGTTTGCCGGAACGGCCAGCGCCGTGGCGGTGCGATCGCCATCGGTCTGATCGTGGGTATAGCCATCCTGCCACGAAACCAGCCCGCGCGCCTGCACGCTGTCGCTTACGTCATAACGCGCTTCGGCAGACAGGCGATAACCCTGCTGGTTCTGGAACGAGAGCGCATCTTCCTGAATGACGAAGGGATCTGTGCTTACGGTATCGCCACGGCGCTTGACGGCGTTGTTGTCAGACTTGACGTTGAAGTATTCACCGCGAACGTTGACGTTGAGCCTGCCGTCCGCACCGCGCAGGCGCAGGTTGGCGCGCACGGCTTCCATGTTCATGTTACCGGGCTGGCTCTGCGCGTTCGGCGCGATGTTGCGCGTAAAGCTGTCACGCTGTTCGTGAACGCCCGCGATCCGCAGGGCCACGTTTTCGCCACCCACGTTGACCGCTGCAACCGCGCGATAGCGGTCGTAGTTTGCCACTGTGAAATCGCCCACGGCAAAGCTGCTGTCGAATTCGGGTTCGGGCGTGCGGACATAGAGCGCGCCGCCGGTCGAATTCTGCCCAGTCAGCGTGCCTTGCGGGCCGCGCAGCACTTCGATGGTGCCGATATCGAAGAACGACTGGCCGATGAACTGTTCATGCGGGATCAGCTGGCCATCGATGTAATAGGCCACGCCGGGATTGGACGTTGGCGCGGACTGCGCGATGCCCACGCCGCGAATGTTGATGAAGGTTGACCGGTTGAACGTGTTGATCGCGACCGAAGGGGCAACCTGCTGAATATCGTTCAGGTTGACCACGCCCTTGCGCTGCAGTTCTTCGCCCGAAAAGACCGAGGCGGAAATCGGAACGTCCTGCAGGCTCTGTTCGCGGCGTTCGGCGGTGACGATGATAGCGGTCAACCCGCCATTGTCCTCGGCCTGCGCTTCGGCGGCCTGTGGCTCTGCGGTCTGTGCGAAAGCCGGAGCGATGGCGGCGGTGCTGCCCAGCAGCACGCCGAGCATGGCGGCCCTGCGGGTGTTGATGACAGACATGGAAATCCCCTCAATTAATTCTGCTCTAACGGATAACAATGCCCATACAGCTGATGTAAGGGCTTGCAAAGCCCTAATTCACAAGATGCTGTCTGCGTACGCCGATGGCGCAGAAAAATGCGATGGCGGTTGAAAGGGTCAGCGCAGCAGCCACGCGCAGTGGATCAAGCGGTGAAAGCAGACCTAGAAGGGTCATGGCCGAGCCGCTTCCCAGCATTTGCAAGGCTCCGGCAAGGCTTGTCGCGGTGGCGGCCAGCCCTTTTTCCGCAAAAGCCACGGCATTGAAGGCAACCGGCCCTGCCATGCCCGCGCCGAGGCCCAGCAGTGTAATCGGTGCGATCAGCGCGACAACGCCTTCGATGCCCGCCAGCGCCAGTGCAAGCGCTGTGATCGCGCCCATTGCCGCGCAGCCGGTGCCGACGATCAGCGCGCTGAAACGACGCTCTATGGGCACGACCAGCCTTGTGCCGCCGATGCTTGCCACAGCAATGGCGAGCAGCGCCATGCCCGCCTCGCTTGACGACAGCCCGTATCGATGAACCAGCAGAAACGGGGCTGCGCCCAGAAACATGTAAAGCCCGCTGCTGGCCGCTGAAAGCGCCGCCGTGGTCAGCACGAAGGCGCGGTTACGGGCGAGTTTGCCATAGGCGCCCAAGAGGTTCTGCCGTTTAGCATCTGGTTGCGACGCCTTGCCGGTTTCGGGCAGGCGGTGCCACGCAGTGATCAGCGCGACCAAGCCGGCCGCTATGAGCAGGCCGAACACCGCGCGCCAGCCTGCGATATCGGCAATGGTTCCGCCGATGACCGGGGCGATCGCAGGGGATATCAGCACGATCATCATCAGCGTTGCCTGTGCGCCCGCTGCCTTTACCGGGCCGAACATATCGCCCACCATCACCCGCGCCGTCACCACCCCGCAGGCCCCGCCGCCCGCCTGAATCAGCCGTGCCAGCAAGAGCCATTCCGGCTTTGGCGCAAACACTGCGGCGGTTGCGCCAAGGATATAGAGAGTCAGCCCCGCCAGCATCACCGGCCTGCGCCCAAGCCTGTCCACCAGCGGCCCGGCCACGAGTTGGCCCCCGGCAAGACCGGCCAGATAGACGCTGACCACTTGCTGCGCGCGCGCCTCGCCAATGCCGAAATCGAGCGCGATCAGGGGCAAGGCCGGAACCAGCATGTGAATCGCCATCGAACCCATCGCTGCGATGGCGCCGAGAGTCAGGATCGTGGTACGATAGCCGGGTTCCGGCTTTGCGTGGTTCATCGCAGGCCACGCGCCGCCATTTGGCGGGCGGTCATCGTAAGACCGGCGCAAACCACGGCGATCCCTACCAGCAGCAGCGTGGGAGGGGTGAACGAACCGGTCGTCTGCCGTAGCCAGCCCATAAGCGGGGGCACGGTGGCCCCGGCAAGACTGCCGGTCATGTTGATCACCACAATACCCATCGCCATGCTTCCCGGTTTGAGCAATCGCGTGGGAATGGCCCAGAACGCGGCAACCGTGCAACCGGTGCAAGCGCCGCCGATAACCAGCGCGATCAGGCCCGGCAAACCTGCGCCGAACAGATTCGCCGCAAGCAACCCGGCGCCACCCAGCAGGGCGGGTATGGCTACGTGTAGATAGCGTTCGCCGGTACGGTCTGAATGGCGAGCGTTGAGGATGAGGCCAAGGCCGCTGGCCGCCCACGGCAACGCCACGATCAGCCCGGTCTGTGCCGAGGTCAGGCCAGACAGGCTTTTTACCACTTGCGGCAACCAGAACATGATGCCGTAGTTGGACGCGAGGATGCAGAACCAGATCGCCGCGCAAAGCCAGCCCATTGGGCTGCGCAACACGGCCCAGCGTTCACCGTGATCGTCGCTGGCGGCGGCTTTGCTGGCCCCCCGAACGTGGCGATCGATCCATTGGCGCTCGTTTGCATCAAGCCAGCGCGCATCGGCGGGTTTATCAGGAAACCACACCCACGCGAACACGGCCAATGCCAGCGCTGGCAGGGCTTCCACCAGAAACATGAAGCGCCAGCTTTCCATGCCAAAGGGCTGGTCCAGATCGATCAGCAGGCCGGAAATAGGTGCGCCGATGACCTGGGCGACAGAGATCGACACGATGGGAATGGCCAGAATCGAAGCACGATAGCGTTCCGGCGCCCACTGGCTGAGATAGAGCATCAGCCCGGATGACAGCCCGCCTTCGGAAAAGCCGATGGCCACGCGCAGGGCGTATAATTGCCATTCGTTGCTGATCCCGGCCATGAGGCAAGAACACAGCCCCCATGCTGCGGTTACCGTCGCCAGCCAGCGGCGCAGGCCAACCGCCTCATAGAACAGCACGCTGGGGTATTTGGCGATCATGTAGCCCACGAACAAGACGCCAGCGCCAAAGCCGTATTGCGTGGCGGAAAGGCCCAGTGCGCGGTTCATTTCGATGGCCGCGAAGCCCACGTTGGTGCGATCTATCGCTCCGACGAGAATGTAGAGCGCCGCCGGGATCACCAGCCTGCGGATCACCTTGCCGCCAATAGTGCGCTCCAGCGCATCTTCCCGTGTCGCAAGTTCTGCTGTCACGGCCTCTCCCCTTGGGTCACATTGCAATGATAGCGCTTGCATGGCGCAGCGCGGCTGCTTATGCAACCGGTCATGACTGATCTCGCACAGGATTTCGACCCGGAAATTTCCGAGGATTTCGACAGCCCGCATATCGAATACGCGCGCCTGCGCCGCGAATGCCCGGTGGCGCACACCAATGGGCTGGGCGGTTTCTGGGCGCTGACTCGATATGAAGACGTGAAGCGGGCGGCTTCGGATTCGTCCACGTTCATCACTTCTGTGCAGAACGTGGTGCCCAAGGTCGCCTACACCGGGCGGCGGCCACCACTGCACCTCGATCCGCCGGAACACACGCCCTATCGCAAGGCGCTGAATCCGCTGCTTTCGGTCGAACGGTCGGAGATGTTTGCCGACCGCGCGCGCGAACTGACGCGCCGTCTGCTCGATCCGATGGTGGCCAATGGCGGGGGCGATATCTGCGTCGAACTGTCAAGCTATCTGCCGGTTCACGTCTTTGGCGAATGGATGCGCATTCCCGAAGACTGGCTCGATACCCTGCACGATGCCGGGCGGGCCTTCATCCTTGCGGTGCATTCGAACACGCCCGAAACGATGAAGGAAACGTCGCTCCGACTCTATGATATGGCCCGCGCCCTTATCGCGCTGCGCCATGAACAGCCGCAAGACCCGGCTATGGATCCCACCAGCGCTCTGTTGGAAGCGCGGCATGAAGGCCAGCCTTTGCCCGATGAACTGCTGGTCGGCACGGTGCGGCAGGTACTGGTCGTGGGCATGGTCGCGCCGATGGTGATGATCGGCAATATCTGCGTCCACCTTTCGCGCGATCAGGAACTGCAACAGCAGCTCCGCGCCGATCCGTCGCTTATCCCGGCGGCGATCGAAGAATTCCTGCGGCTCTATACGCCCTATCGCGGCTTTGCCCGCACGGCGGTCTGCCCGGTGGAGATGGGTGGCCGCATCATTCCCCCGGACGAGGCTATTGCGCTGATCTATGCCTCGGCAAACCGGGACGAGGAAGTGTTCCCCGAACCCGACAAGTTCATTCTGGATCGCCCGAACATTGCGCAGCATCTTGCCTTTGGCCGTGGACCGCACAATTGCCCGGGCGTGCATCTCGGCCGGATGCAGTTGCGCGTGGCGCTTGAGGAAATTCTTGCTGCAACGACCCGGTTCGAACTGAACGGCCCGGTTACCGTCAGCCGCTGGCCCGAAGTCGGTGCGCTTTCCGTGCCGCTGCGGTTCGGTTGAGGAGCAAGAGAGCGATTGCATGTGATGGCGTGGAGCGGCTAGCGTCTGCGCCATGACAGCATTTGTGGGGCAACCCGAACCCGACGACCTTACCGGTAAAGCGGCCACGCTGGATGACGTGGCCGTTCGCGCAGGCGTCTCGACCGCAACGGTCAGCCGGTTCATCAACAACCCGACCGTTGTCGCCAAAGCGACGGCGGAGCGCATCCGCGAAGCGATTGCCGAAACCGGCTATATCCCGAACCTGCTGGCGGGTGGTCTTGCCTCCAGCAAGTCGAAGATGGTCGCGGTGTTGATCCCGTATCTTACGGATTCGATCTTCAACGACACCATCCAGACAATGGTGGAGGAGCTGTCGTCTGCCGGAACCACGGTGATGCTGGGGCTGACGGGTGTTTCCGAAGCGCGCACCGAGGATCTGATCCGCGCAGCAATCAGTCGCCGCGTGGATGCGATCATATTCACCGGCCCGGTGACCCCGCATGTCGAACAGATGGTGCGCCGCAGCCCGGCCCTGTTCATTCAGGTGTGGGATCTGCCCGAAGACCCCATCGGTATCGCGGTCGGCTTTTCACATCATGCGGCGGGGCGTGACATTGCGCGCTTCCTGATGTCGCGCGGCTATCGTCGGCCCCATGTCGTTACCGCGCAGGGCGCGCGTGCGCAGATGCGGCGTGATGGTTTCGTCGATGAATGGACGGCCAGCGGCAGCAGCGCACCGACCGAGGCGCATGTCGAAGTGCCATCGCGCTTCGGCCATGCCCGCCGCATCTTTGCAGAGATACGGCGTCTGGATCATATGCCCGATGTGGTGGTCTGCGGATCGGACTATCTGGCGCAAGGCGTGATCGTGGAAGCGCTTGCCGCAGGATTGCGGGTGCCGGAAGACATTGCCGTGGTCGGCTTTGGCAACAGTTCGATTGCGGGCGAAATGCGCCCTACGATCACCTCGGTCGAAGTGGATGGCGCACGCATCGCGCGTGAGGCCATTGCCGCCATTCGCAATCGCAAGGGTACGGCCTTGCCGCCCGAACGCTGGATCGATGTGGGTTTCCGTCTCGTTGCCCGCGAAAGCGCCTGACGGCTAGCAGACCACCACTTTCAGCCCGGCAGCGCGCAGCGTTTCGGCCATGTGGTCGGATATGCCGCTGTCGGTGATGATGGTGTCGATCTCATCCAGCCCGCACACGATGGTGCCCGATTGGGAGCGGAACTTGCTGCTGTCCACCAGCAGGATCACCTCCTCCGCCCGGTCGATCAACCGACGTTCGGCGGCGACGAGCACCGGATCGGCCTGCATCGCACCTTGTGCGCCCACAGCGGCAGCCCCCATGAACAGGCGTGGCGCGTGGAAGCGTGGCATCGATTCCTCGCCCGCCGGGGCAAGAATGATGTTCTGTTCACGGAACACCGCGCCCGATGGCAGCACGATCCGGGTGCCCGTCTGTGGCAACAGTGCATTCACGATGTGCAGCGAATTGGTCAGCACCTGCAGCCCCAGCCCATCCAGATGCGGGCACATCTGCAGCGTGGTCGTGCCGCCGTCGATCATCACGCCTTCGCCGGGCGAACACAAGGCCGCTGCTGCCTTGCCGATAGCCTGCTTGGCGACAAGATGTTGCGTTATCGACTGGTCGAACGGTGTGCCCATCAGGCGCGGAGCGGCAGGCTCTTCATCTTCGGGCAGCTTCGCGCCGCCGTGGACGCGCACGATCTGCCTTGCATCCTCAAGCCGTGCCAGATCGCGCCGGATGGTTGCGGGCGACGCATCCAGCAGCACTTCCAGATCACGATAGCTGACAAAGCCCGTCGGGCGCAGCGCTTCGAATATCCGTCGTTCCCGTTCCGCTGCGTGCATTTGCGCCTACTATCTCCTTGCGCGGCGCTTATGCACCGGCATTGAGCATGTTGCCAGCGCCGATCACCACCGTAGCACCCACCAGCAGACCGATTCCGGTCCACACCAGGCGTCGCGTGCGTGCCGATGCGCCAGCCCATTCCTTCAGCGCAAAGCCCCAAAGCGTTGAAAACAGGATGATCGATGCCATGTGCAGCGTCCACGATGAAAAGCCGTATTCGCCCATCTGGCTTTCGCCCATCGTGTAGAAGAAAAACTGCCCATACCACAGCGTGCCGCCCAGCGCGGCGAGCAGCCAGTTGGCCAGCAGGTTGGGCTTTTCCCCCGGCGCGGCTTCGGGCGAATGCGCACCGAAGAACTGGCCGAAGCTGCGGTTCTTCCACAACAGGTATCCGCACCACAATGCATTGGTGGTGAGTCCACCTGCCAGCACCACGCACAGCACCGGCAGACCCTGGCTGAGCGGATCGGTTCCTGCGGCCAGCGTCAGATCGCGAATCGGCTGCCCGGCGGCAAGGCCCCAGGCAAAGCAGCCCGACATCACACCCGAAAAGGTTGCGATGAGCAGCCCTTTGCGCAAATTGAACTCGGCCACGCCTTCTGAAGCCGCCCCGCCAAGATCAGCCTCCTTGGCATTGCCCGCCCGTGCGACCACGACGATACCGACAAGCGTGATCAGAATACCCAGCAGGGTCAGCTTGCCGCTGGTCGTGGCGGCGATCTGGCTGATTGTTCCGTCAAAGATCGGCGGTCCCATCGTCCCGATCACGGTCGTCAGCCCCAGCGCCACTGCCATGCCCAGCGACAGGCCGAGATAGCGCATGGTCAGGCCGAAGGTCAGCCCGCCAAAGCCCCACATCGCCCCCCAGAACCAGCACCACATCAGTGTTTCGCGCGGGGTGGAAGACAGCACGCCGAGCAGATCGTTGGTCTGGACGCTGGCGAAGAACCACGGCGCGATCAACCACGAGAAAAGGCCACCGGCCAGCCAGAACACTTCCCACGACCACAGCTTTATGCGCTTGTACGGCACATAGAAGCTGGCTGAAGAAAAGCCTCCAATCCAATGAAATATAACGCCCAATGCCGGGTTCACGCCCATCGGTTCCTGTCCCTTTTCGTTATGGTTTCACGAGTATCGCGCGGTCGATCTCGCTGATGTTTTTCACGCCGGTCAGCGTCATGGCGACGCGCATTTCCGCTTCGATCAGGCGCAGCATGTGTTCGACGCCCGCCTGCCCCTGCGCGGCAAGGGCGAAGACCCACGCGCGGCCCAGCAGCACGCCCTTTGCGCCCAGCGCCAGCAGACGCACCACATCCAGGCCCGACCGCACTCCGCCATCGGCCAGCACGGTCATGCGGTCACCCACGGCGTCGGCAATGGCCGGGAGGGCGCGTGCTGTGGAAGGCACGCCATCAAGCTGACGGCCGCCGTGGTTCGAGACCACGATGCCGTCCGCGCCAAGATTGGCCGCTTCAACCGCATCTTCGGCATCGAGCAGACCCTTGATGATTAGCGGGCCTTTCCATTCCGACCGGATGAAATCGAGGTCTTTCCAAGATATCGAGCTGTCGAAATTCTCGCGCATCCACTTGAAGAAGTCTTCGATACCGGTCTTGCCGTCCAGCTTGCGGATGACGTTGCCAAGGCCGTGCGGACGGCCCATTACGCCCACGTCCCATGCCCATGCAGGCTTCATCGCACCTTGCAGCGTGCGGCGAAGCGCGCCCTTCATGCCCGATGCACCGGCAAGGCCCGAATGGTAATCGCGATACCGGCTGCCGGGCACCGGCATATCGACGGTGAACACCAGCGTTGAGCAGTTCAGTTCGACCGCTTCGCGCAACAGTTCGCGCATGAAGCCCCGGTCGCGAGTCATATAAAGCTGAAACCAGAAAGGCTTGCTGGCTGCTTTTGCCACTTCGCCTAAAGAGCAGGCCGAAACGGTGGAAAGCGTGAATGGCACGCCCGCCGCCTCTGCCGCACGCACCGCCTGACATTCGCCGCGCCGCGCGTTCATGCCTGCAAGGCCGATGGGGGCGAGGGCGACGGGCAGGGCATACTTCTGGCCGAACAGTTCGGTCGAAAGGTCCAGCCCGGAAACATCGCGCAGCACCCGCTGGCGCAGGGCAATATCGCGCAGGTCATCTACGTTCCGCCGCAGCGTGGTTTCGCTGTACGATCCACCGTCGATATATTCGAACAGGAAGTGCGGCAGGCGGCGGCGGGCCAGTTCGCGGAAATCGGGGATGGAAGCGGCGATCATGCAGCGGTTCCTAATGCAGCGGCTTCCACTTCCGCCTTCCAGCGGTTGCGGTAGGTATCAAGGTCCGCGTCGAGCGGTTCGACACGCACTAGTTCCCCCTGCGGACGCAAGCTCGGATCAATCAACCGCAGCGCGCCGAACGACACGTCGTTATGGGCATTGGCAGTGTAAACGGCGGTGTCGGGACGCAACGCGGCCAGCGCGCGGACAAACACTTCGGCTTCGGCAAAGCGGCCTTCCACCAGCAGGCGGTCCGACGATCCGATCAGGTCAAGCGACGTATCAGCCACGAGCGCGGTATAGAGGCAGGCCGCGGCACGGCGTTCGTACCAGTCGTCGGGCCGGTTGATCCAGTCAAACCGCCCTGTCGGAAACGGACCGAACCCGCGCATCAGGGTTGGCAGGATCAGGCGGTTATTGGCGAGCACTTCCGGTACGGCGGCCAGCAGCGCGGGTTGATCGGGTTTGATATCCACGCGGCGGGTGTCAATTTCGATCAGCGTCTCGATCTCGCGCCCGCCCATGAACCTGGCCGAAGGCACCGGGCGGCCATGAACGTCGACATTGACCAGACAGTCGCGCGCTTCGGGCAGGTCGGTGGTGTCGACCGGGGTGGCGGGCAAACGCATGGCGATGAACCATGTGCCGGTGGACAGCACGGTTGCTTCATTGTCGGCAATCTCGGCAAAGCCGCGCGCGGCCAGCAGGGCAGCATTGGAATCATGCAAGCCTGCCAGCACTTCCACGTCGGGCGACAGGCCTGTTGCGGCAGCGATTTCCGGCTTTAACGTGCCCACCACATCGCCCGCACGCACCACCGGGGCAAAGCGTTCCGCCCAACCAAGGCGCGTTGCCATTGGCGAAAAATCAGACGTTTGCGGGCACCACAGATCAGAATGGCAGCCGAGGCTGGTTACTTCGCTCACCGCCTTGCCGGTAAGGAACCACGCCCAATACTGGGCCCAGGGCAGCAGCGTGGCGTCCTTCATCGCTGCGCCATGAAGCTGTTGCATCCACCAGATCTGGCTACCGAAGTTCAGCCCATCGGGCAGGGCGGGCGATCCGGTTAGCGCGAAAGTATCGCGCTGCGCGCGATATGCGGCCATCACATCATCGGGAATGACCTGTTCGTAATCCAGCGGCGGAAAAGCCATGCGCCCATTGGCCAGCGCCACCACACCCGCACCATGCCCCACCGGAATGATCGTGCGCACCGGGTGCCCAGCGTAGGTAGCGATCGTTTCCAGCAGCCAGCGGCCCACATCTTCTGCATCGAGCCTGCGTGCATCTGCCACCTCTACGGGCACGTTGGGGCGCACCTGCCGATCGATCATCCGGCCATCAAGATCCCACAGGCTGACCTTGCTGAGAGTCTTGCCCAGATCGATGACGATAGTGGTGCCTATTGGATTGGTGCCTTTTGGCACGCGGCTCTCCCGTTGCTCAATTTTTACGAAATGCTCAATAACAATCATTCTTGATCATTTCCAGTAGAAATGTTAGCAAGCTCTCCGAACGGCGCAATGCCGACGTGTTGATCCAAAGGGATGCCATGAACGCGCAAGTCTTGATTTCCGCTGCTGCCCTGCCGTTTGCCGTGCCGACGAGCCGGTGGGACGAATCGGTGGCCGCAACGCTCAGTCCAGCCGAACTGCTGCTCTATCGTTCGAACCTGCTGGGCGGCGATCTGACGGTGACCAATTTCGGCGGCGGCAACACCTCTGCCAAGCTCGAAGAAGTCGATCCGCTTACCGGCGAAAAGGTCGAAGTTCTGTGGGTAAAGGGTTCGGGTGGCGATATCGGTTCGATGAAGCTGGACGGCTTTGCCACGCTCTATCAGGCAAAGCTGCTCGGCCTTGAAGCGCACTATGCCGGGCCGGATGATGACGACAAGATGGTCGGCTTCCTGCCGCACTGCACGTTCAATCTGAACGGCAGAGCCGCCAGCATCGACACCCCGCTGCATTCGCTGCTGCCGTTCGCCCATGTCGATCACGTTCACCCTGATGCGATCATCGCGCTGGCCGCATCGTCGGGCGGCGAAGCGGCGACGCAGGAAATCTGGGGCGGCAAGATTGGCTGGCTGCCGTGGAAGCGCCCCGGTTACACGCTGGGCGTGATGCTGCGCGATTATGTGAAGGCCAATCCCCACGTTCAGGGCGTGATGCTGGCCGGCCACGGGATCATCTGCTGGGCCGACAGCGCAAAGGCTTGCTATGAACACACGGTCGAACTGATTGCCGATGCCGCCAATTACCTGAACGCCAAGCTGGGCGAAAAGCCCGCATTTGGTGGGCAGGCGGTTGCGCCCAACCCTGACCGCGCTGCCATTGCAGCGGATTTGATGCCCCGCCTGCGCGGTTTCATGACCGGTGCGCGCAGCAAGCTGGGCCACTTTTCGGACGATGCCGAAGCGCTGGAATTTACCGGTTCGGTGGATTTTGAACGGCTGGCTTCGCTGGGCACGTCCTGCCCTGATCACTTTCTGCGCACCAAGATCGCGCCGCTGACGCTGGACCCTGCGCGGCTTCAGGATGACTCCTATCTGGCGCAGAAGATTGCTGATTACCGCGATCTTTATGCCGCCTATTACGAACGCTGCAAGCGCGCCAACAGCCCGAAGATGCGCGATTCGAACCCGGTCGTGGTGCTGGTGCCCGGCGTGGGCCGCATCACCTTTGCCACCGACAAGACCACCGCGCGTCTGGCCGGTGAGTTTTACGGCAATGCCATCAACGTGATGCGTGGGGCCGAGGCCATTGGCGATTACATTGCGCTGGACGAACAGGAAGCGTTCGACATCGAATACTGGCTTCTGGAAGAAGCCAAGTTGCAGCGTATGCCCGCGCCCAAGCCGCTGGTCGGCAAGATTGCGCTGGTAACCGGCGGCGCTGGCGGCATTGGCGCGGCATCAGCCGCCCGCCTGCTGCGCGAAGGGGCTTGCGTTGTGCTGGCGGATCGCGCTGCGGACGCAGTGGAGGAAGTGCGCGCGGGCTTTGCCAAGCAGTTCGGCAAGGACGTGGTGCGCGCCGCGGTATGCGACGTGACCGACGAAGCCCAGGTGCAGGCCGCGTTCGATGTGGCCGCGCGCGAATTTGGCGGGCTGGACATTCTGGTTGCCAATGCTGGCATCGCGTCGTCCGCCCCGATTGAAGAAACCACGGTTGAACTGTGGAGCCGCAATTATGACGTGCTGGCGCAGGGCTATTTCCTGACCGCGCGGGCGGCATGGCCGCTGATGAAGCGAATGAAGGATCAGGGTGGTTCTTCGGTTGTGTTCATCGGATCGAAGAACGGCGTGGCTGCGGCCACCAACGCCAGCGCCTATGCTTCGGCAAAGGCGGCGGCAAACCATCTGGCGCGTTGCCTTGCGCTGGAAGGCGCGCCGGTTGGCATTCGCGTCAACACGGTAAACCCCGACGCGGTGATCAAGGGCAGCAAGATCTGGGACGGCGACTGGCGCAAGGAACGCGCCGGTGCCCACGGCATCGACAGCGGCAAGGAGCTGGAAGAACACTATCGCCAGCGGTCCATGCTGAAGCGCGATGTACTGCCCGAAGATATTGCAGAGGCTGTCTATTTCCTCGGCTCGGACATGTCGGCAAAGTCCACCGGCAACATGATCAACGTCGATGCGGGGAATGCGCAGGCCTTTACCCGCTGATCCGAACCGGGAGAGGATAACAATGAAAAAGACAGCACTGTTTACCGCGATTGCCCTGATGGTGGCCGTTCCTGCGTTTGCGCAGGGCGGCCCGCCTGCTTCGGTGCCTGCGTCGGCACCGGCTGAACCGGGGGCGATTCCGCTTTATGGCGACAAGACGCCGGGCAGCGGGGCGAGCGAAAACTGGATCACATTCGGCGGCAGCAGCCTTGCCGTGCGCAATGTTACCCGGCCCACGATCACCCCGGTCCTGCCTGATCCGGCCAAGGCCACGGGTGCGGCGGTCGTCGTCGCACCGGGCGGGGCTTTCATGATGCTGGCGATGGACCACGAAGGCTGGGCCGTGGCCCGCGCGCTGGCCGACAGGGGCATTGCCGCTTTCGTCCTGAAATACCGCCTGAACCCCACGCCCAAGGATGAGGCTGAGGCGGGCAAGTTCATGGGGCAGGCGCTGATGAAGGAAGTCGGCCATCCGATGACCGGCGAACTGCTGGGCAAATCGATGGCTCCGGCAGATGGCAAGGCGGCAATCGCATGGGTTCGCGCCAATGCGGACAAGTATGGCATCGATCCGGCGCGCGTCGGCATGATGGGCTTTTCCGCAGGCGCGATGACCACGCGCCGGGTGGGGCTTGATGCCGATACGCCGTCACGCCCGGCGTTCCTTGGCTATATCTATGGCCCGCAGGATGCAGAACCTGTCAGCGCCGATGCGCCGCCGATGTTCAATGCCATCGCGCTGAACGACAGCCTGTTCCCCAACAAGGGTTTCCCGATCGCGCAGGCCTATCTTGAAGCCAAGCGCCCGGTGGAAATCCACGGATACCAGACCGGCGACCACGGCTTCGGCCTGGGCATTCCTGGCACCACCACCACCCTTCTGATCGATCAATTTACCGCGTGGCTCAAAATGCAGGGCTTCCTCACGCGAAAGGACAGCAAATGACCCTTCCGATTTCCGCCGACCTTATTGCAGAGCGTAACGCTGTCCATGCAGACGCGATGGAGGAAGATTACGCTGCGCTGGGCCGCAAGCTTTCGCGCACCGGGATCGATATTGACGCGATCAAGGACCGCGTGGCGGACTTTTCGGTCGCCGTGCCTTCGTGGGGTGCGGGGCGTGGCGGCACACGCTTTGCCAAGTTCCCCATTCCGGGTGAGCCGACCAACATCCATGAAAAGCTGGAAGACTGCGCCGTCATCCAGCAGCTTTCCCGCGTAACTCCGCGCGTCTCGCCCCACTTCCCTTGGGATAAGGTCAGCGATTTCAAGGCGCTGCGTGAAGAAGCCGCTGCACTTGGCCTTGGCTGGGATGCGGTGAACTCGAACACCTTTCAGGATCAGGTCGGGCAGGCGCACACTTACGCTAATGGCTCGCTGTCGGCGCAGGATGCCGCCACGCGGCAGCAGGCGGTTGACCACAATATCGAATGTATCGAAATCGGCCAGCAGCTTGGTTCGACCGACCTGACCGTGTGGGTGGGCGATGGCACCAACTTCCCCGGCCAGCAGGACTTGGGCCGCAGTCTTGACCGCTATCTGGAAGGCGCGGCCAAGATCTATGCCGCGCTGCCTGACGACTGGCGGATGCTGCTGGAACACAAGATGTTCGAACCGGCGTTCTATTCGACTGTCATCAGCGACTGGGGTTCGTCGATCCTTGCCGCGCAGGAACTCGGCCCCAAGGCCAAGTGCCTTGTCGACTTGGGTCACCACGCGCCCAACGTGAACATCGAACAGATCGTGGCGCGCCTGCATCGCTTCGGCAAGTTGGGCGGCTTCCACTTCAACGACAGCAAGTATGGCGATGACGATTTGGATTCAGGCTCGATCAACCCGCACCAGTTGTTCCTCGTGTTCAACGAACTTGTGGAAGCTGAACTAAATCCGCGTGATGGCTTCAACCCCAGCTACATGATCGACCAGTCGCACAACGTGACCGATCCGATTGAATCGATGCTGTCCAGCGCCGAAACCATCACCCAATGCTTCGCCAAGGCGCAACTGGTGGATCGTTCCGCGCTGCATGGCGCTCAAGATGCCAACGACACGATGATGGCGTTTCAGGCCCTGCGCCGCGCCTACAACGTCGATGTCGCGCCCATCCTTGCCAAGGCCCGCGCCGAAGCAGGCGGCGCGATCGACGTTCTCGAAGCCTATCGCCTCAGCCAATACCGCGACCGAAAGGCGCAGGAACGCAAGGCCGTGGGGCTGGGTGCCGGAATTGTCTGACGCTCGTCTGACACAGAAAATCAAATAAAAACAGACAACTGACATATCATTCATTGGGAGTTGAGCAGCATGAACCTTCGCCGGGGCCTTTCGGTCGTATCTATCCTTGCCAGCACCACGTTGCTCACGCCCGCCGCCTTTGCCGATGAAGCGGCACCGGCGACCTCCGCTGCTGACGCCACGCTGGAACAGCAGTTCGACAATCCGCCGATGGAAGCGCGGCCGCGTGTGTGGTGGCACTGGATGAACGGCAATGTCACCAAGGACGGCATCACCAAGGATCTGGCGTGGATGAAGCGCGTCGGCATTGGCGGTTTGCAGAACTTCGACGCCGGGCTGGACACGCCGCAGATCGTGGACAAGCGGCTGGTCTATATGACGCCCGAATGGAAGGACGCCTTCCGCTTTGCCGCGACCGAGGCGGACCGGCACGGCCTTGAACTGGCCATTGCGGCATCGCCGGGCTGGTCCGAAACCGGCGGCCCCTGGGTAAAGGGCGAAGACGGGCTGAAGAAGGTGGTGTGGAGCGAAACCCGCCTGAAGGGGGGCAAGCGCTTTACCGGCAAGCTGGCCACGCCGCCGGCCACCACTGGCCCGTTCCTTGATATGCCCGATGCCGATCCGCTGGCCGCCGTTGTGGGCGATCACGGTTTCCATGCGCCCGAACTCTATAGCGACGTTGCAGTCTTTGCCGTGCCTGATCTTGGCAGCATCGATCCGGTTCCGGCCTATAGCGTGGGCGGCAAGGCGATTGACGCCGCAGCGCTTTCAGATGCCAGCCTTACGTCGGGTGTAACCCTGCCACGCGGCAGCGCCGATGCGCCGACCACCGTGATCGCCACCTATGCCAAGGCGCAGACCGTGCGTTCGGCCACGGTATCCATCCCCGGCGCCAAGGGCACGTTCTCTGGCCCTACGGTCGACATGCGGCTTGAAGCGAGCGACGACGGGCAGGCATGGCGCGCGGTGGGCACGTTCCCGGTTACCGCAGCGCCATCAACCATCGCCTTTGCGCCGGTCACGGCAAAGCATTTCCGTCTGGTGCTTGCTCCCCTGCCGTTCAACGGGTCGAACATGGGTGATCCGATGCCCGGCCTTGCCCCGGCGGGCGGCTTTATTGAAATGATGGCGGCGGCGGCCAAGGCTCCGTTCGATGTAAAGCAGTTCCGCCTGTCGTCCGAAGCGATGGTGGACCAGTTCGAAAGCAAGGCCGGTTTCGCGGTCGTGCCCGATTACTATGCGCTGGGCGCGCCCGATGCGGCCACGGTGGGCGTCGATCCGGCCAAGGTCATCAATCTTACGGCCAAGATGAAAGCGGACGGCACGCTGGACTGGACCCCGCCCAAGGGCAACTGGCGCATCATCCGTCTTGGCTCCAGCCTGCTTGGCACCACCAACCACCCCGCTCCGCCCGAAGCGACCGGGCTTGAAGTGGACAAGTTCGATGGCGATGCCGTGCGTCGTTATCTGGAACACTACATCGGCATGTACAAGGACGCCGCCGGGGCGGACCTTGTGGGCAAGCGCGGCGTTCGCGCCATCCTGACCGATTCCATCGAAGTGGGCGCGGCCAACTGGACGCCGAAAATGGTGGAACAGTTCAAGCGCCTGCGCGGCTATGATCCCACGCCTTATATGCCCGCGCTGGCCGGTGTGCTGGTGGGCACGCGCGAACAGTCCGATCGCTTCCTGCGCGATTATCGCCAGACGCTGGCCGATCTGATGTCGTCCGAACATTATGGCGTGGTGGCCAAGGTTGCGCACGAACATGGCCTGAAAGTCTATGGCGAAGCGCTGGAAGACAATCGCCCGTCGCTGGGCGACGATATCGCCATGCGCAGCCATGCCGACGTGCCGATGGCCGCGCTGTGGACTTATGGCCGCAAGGCCGGGCCGAACCCCAGCTATATCGTCGACATGAAGGGCGCGGCATCCACCGCGCACATCTATGGCCAGAACCTTGTCGCGGCGGAATCGATGACTTCGGCGCTCGCGCCGTGGGCCTATGCGCCCAATGAGCTGCGCCGCATCATCGATCTGGAATTTTCCAGCGGGGTCAATCGCCCGGTGGTCCACACCTCGGTCCATCAGCCGGTGGACGACAAGGTGCCTGGCATGTCGCTGATGATCTTCGGCCAGTTCTTCAACCGGCATGAAGCATGGGCCGAACTGGCGCGGCCCTGGGTGGATTACATGGCGCGGTCTTCGCTGCTGTTGCAGGCAGGTCGCAACGTGGCCGACGTCGCCTATTTCTATGGCGAGGAAGGCCCGCTGACCGCGCTTTACGGGCGCAAGCGCATTGCCGATGCGCCCACCGTCCACGCCTATGACTTCATCAACCGTGACGCGCTGTTCGATGCGGTCAAGGTTGAAGGCGGGGAAGTGGTGGCCAAGGGCGGCGCGCGTTACAAGGCGATCCAGCTTGGCGGATCGACCCGGCGGATGACCCTGCCCACGCTGCGCCGTCTTGCCGCGCTGGTGGAGGCGGGCGCGACCGTGGTGGGCAAGGCGCCCGAAAGCTCGCCTTCGCTGAACGACGATGCTGCCGAATTTGCCGCGCTGGTGGCAAAGCTGTGGAGCGGTTCGGGCACGACCAAGCTGGGCGCAGGGCAGGTGATCGCCTCGTCCGATATCGATGCGGCGCTGGCTGGCGCGGGCGTTGCGCCCGATCTGGTGCTGGGCGGCAAATCGGCGGATGGCGAAGTGCTGTTCGTTCACCGCGCGCTGGCAGATGGCGATGCGTGGTTCGTGAACAACCGCAAAAACGCGCCGGAAATGCTGGAAGCCCGCTTCCGCGTGACCGGAAAGCAGCCTGAACTGTGGCATGCCGATACCGGTGAGGTTGAGGCGGTGTCCTATCGCATCGAAAACGGTCAGACCGTGGTGCCGCTTAACCTTGATGCTGAAGATTCGGTCTTCGTGGTGTTCCGCAAACCGGCCAAGGCCGATGCCATGGCGATCAAGAAGCTGGCTCCGGTTGCGGTCGCCACGCTGAACGGGGCATGGAAAGTGGCGTTCCAGCCCGGTCGCGGTGCGCCTGCATCCATCAGCCTGCCCAAGCTGGCCTCGCTCAGTGATCAGGCCGATGCCGGGGTGAAGTATTTCTCCGGCCTTGCGACTTACACCTCCAGCTTCACCCTGCCCAAGAGTGCCAAGGCTGGGCAGCCGCTGTGGATCGATCTGGGGCAGGTGGGTGAAATTGCCGAAGTATCGGTCAACGGCAAGCACGCCGGGTATGCGTGGCACAAGCCTTACCGCGTCAACATCGGCGGTGCGGTGAAGCCGGGTGCCAACACCATCGAGGTGAAGGTCGCAAACCTGTGGGTCAACCGCCTGATCGGCGATGCGCAGGACGGTGCGGCAAAGGTGACATGGACCGCAATTCCCACCTATTCCGCCACCGCCCCGCTGCGGCCCTCGGGCCTGATCGGGCCGGTAACCCTGCAGGCCGCCGCGAAGGATTGACCGTTCCTCCGGCGCGCGCCAGACAGCAAGGAATGACTGCCGCATCGCTCAACCGTCTCGATCCACGCGCCGTAGCCACCTTCTGGCGCGTGTGCGAGACGGGTTCGATCAGCGGCGCGGCGCGCGCGCTCAACCTCTCGCAGCCGTCCGTCTCGAACACGATTGCCCTGCTCGAACAGCGCCTTGGCGTCACGCTCTTCGCGCGTTCGCGCAGCGGCATCGTGCTCACCCGTGAAGGCGAAGTGCTGCGCGAACGGGCCGAGGCGATGGTCCGCCTCCTCGAAGCCGCCAGCATCGAACTGGACCACGCTGCGCGCGGCATATCAGGTCCCTTGCGCATCGGCGGCACGCCCGGCGCGCTGGTCAGCCTCGTTCCCGAAGCCCTGTCGCAACTGGAAGAGACGGTCGGCCCCTTTGCGCTCAGCGTGGTGGAAAGGCCGGATTCGCAACTATCCGACCTGCTCCGGTCGGGCGCAATAGACCTCGCGTTCGTGACGACAGAGATCGAGGCCTGCCCCCCCGATCTGGTAGAGATCACCGCCGCGCGCGATCCTTTCGCGCTGATCGTCGGTCGTCGCCACGATGATCTGGCAGATGCTGTTTCGCTGCGCGATGTGGCCAGCCTGCCGTGGGTTCTGCCCGAAGCGCAGGGCGCGTTCCGCCGTCAGGTCGATGCGCTGTTCCTCAATGCGGGCGTGCCGGTGCCCCAGGGCGTGATCCGCTGCGATTCCCTGCTCACGACCAAGGCGATGGTCCGCCTCAGCGACCGCGTTACCGTGCTGCCGCGCACGGTTGCGGGGGCAGAACTCACCATCGGCGTGTTGCGCGCCATCACAATTGCCGAAGCCACGTTTGAACGCTCCATCGGCGTGCGCCATCTTGCCGATCGCAGGCTACCGCCGCTGGGCCGCGCGCTGCTCCAGATTCTCGGCAAGCTATAGCCAGCGGCTATAGCCCTACAAGAATCGCATATTTTACGGCGCTTTCGCCAGTCGCTACTCCTCGTGCCAAACAGCACCACGGGGAGAGACCGATGATTGACCGCCGCAGCCTGCTTGCCGCAGGCGTTGCCCTTGCCGCTACATCTGCAGCCACACCGGCATTTGCCGCCAGCGCAGGCCGCAAGCCCGCCAGTCCCGCATTCCCCAAGGGCTTCCTCTGGGGCGCGGCCACCGCGCCGCACCAGATCGAAGGCAACAACACCGCGTCCGATCTCTGGCTACTGGAGAACCTGCAGCCCACGATCTTTGCAGAACCTTCGGGCGATGCGGCCAACAGCCTGCTGCTGTGGGAGCAAGACCTTGATCTGGCACGTGATATCGGGCTGAACTGCTATCGCTTCGGCGTGGAATGGGCGCGCATCGAACCGGAAAAGGGCCGCTTCAGCCAGGCCATGCTCAATCACTATCGCCGCGTGCTCGAAGGGTGCCGCGCGCGGGGTCTTGCCCCCATCGTCACGTTCAGCCACTTCACCGCGCCGCGCTGGTTCAGCGCGCAGGGCGGTTGGACGAACCCCGAAAGCGCCGATCTGTTCGCCCGCTATTGCACTCGCGTTACGCAGGCGCTGGGCGATCTGGCGCATTCGGCCATCACGCTCAACGAACCCAACATCCTGCTGATCCTCAAACCCATGCTGCCCCAGCCCGTGTGGGACATGCAGAAGCGCACCAATGAAGCGGCGGCAAAGCATCTTGGCGTTGAAAAGTTCGTCTGCGCCAACGTGGCCGGGATCGATGATCTGCCTGCGCTGCAAAAGGGACTGCTTGCCGCCCACACCGCAAGTCGCAACGCGATCAAGGCCGTGCGGCCGGACCTGCCCGTTGGCGTGTCGCTCGCCATGCTCGATGATCAGGCCGTTGGCCGCAATTCGATCCGCGACAAGATCCGGGCCGAACTCTACGGCGCATGGCTCGAACTTGCCAAGGCGGATGATTTCATCGGCGTGCAGAACTATGAACGCGCGATCTGGGGCGACAAGGGCCGCCTGCCTGCACCGGAAGGCAGCACGGTCAACTGGTCGGGCGCGGAAGTCTGGCCGGGATCGCTCGCAGGCGTCGTGCGCTATGCCCATGCCGCCACGGGCCGCCCAGTGCTGATCTCGGAGCATGGTGTCGGCACCACCGACGATGCCGTGCGCGCCGCCTTCATCCCGGCGTCGCTCGAACCTCTCAAGGTCGCGATGGACGAAGGCGTGCCGGTTCTCGGCTATTGCCACTGGTCGCTGGTCGACAACTTCGAATGGATTTTCGGCTACAAGCCCAAGTTCGGCCTCGCCACCGTCGATCCGGTGACCTTCGCCCGCAAACCAAAGCCAAGCGCCGCGATCTATGGTGCCATCGCCAAGGCCAATGCGCTGAAATGAAGCGTCGGCTTTCGCCTA
>NZ_JBMLSM010000005.1:0-73318 GCF_049240505.1 Novosphingobium sp. | reverse complement strand
CCCCGTCACCCTGAGCTTGTCTCAGGGTCCATTTCTCCTCCGCAAACTGCCGTTTCGGTCGAAAGATGGACCCCCGAACAAGTCCGGGGTGACAATGGCAGTTACAGTGAAGATGGGGTGTTGAGCGGTGCTGAAACGCGCTCAACAGCCCTCAACAAACCTCACAATCTCGTCCAGCAAACGCCGGTCCTCGCCGCCAATGTGCATCGCCAGCGTATAGTGGTTGTGCCCCGGCACGATCATCCCGACCGGCATCGTGCCATGCCGCTCCAGTCGCGCTTGCATCAGCCCCAGAAACTCCGCCTGAAAGCGCTGCGGATCATATTGCGCGCAGGCCACGAACAGCGGAATCGCCGTTTGCGCCACCGCATCGCGCGGCATCCGCTGCGGATAATCGGCATCGGGTCCGTAGTAAGGTTCGTCGCGTTCATCCAGCGGCGTGTAACCATAAAGACCGGATAGCAGCACCGCGCCTGCCACCGGCAGATCAGGCCGCAGCCGCAGCGCCGTGGCGATGTGGACCGACCCGGCAGAGGTGCCCACCACCACGATCCGCGCCGGATCGCCGTCATGCGCCGCACAATTCGCGCGGAGCCATTCCACGGCAGCAACCACATCCTCGCCACCTTCCGGCCAGCGCGCATCGGGCAGCAGGCGATAGTTCATCGCCGCGCCAAGGAATCCCGCTTCGGCCATCGCGCGCGCCACATTGGCCCCGCCCGCCTTGTCGCCCATGCGAAAGCCGCCGCCATGCACGAACAGCACTACAGGCAGGTCACTCGTCGCGCTCGTGCGATAGAGGTCGAGCCGATGGCGTTCGTGCGGGCCATAGGTGCAATCCATCGCGAGTGCCGGCACACGCGCACCCAGCGCGGCATGGGTATCGGCATAGAGCGCGCGGCACGTTTCCACCACCTGCGGTCCCAATTCGCGGCCCATTTCGGCAATTTTCACCGGCACGGCGTGTTCCATCGCTACTCTATCCTTGTCCGTAAAGCCGGGTCAGTGCGCGATGCGTGATCGCAAAGCCCAGCGTGCCACCGTAGACCAGCTTCAGCGCAAATGCCTGTGCCCAGCCAATCGCCACCCAAGGCCCGATCAGGCAGACCGCCGCCAGCAGCACCGCGCTCAAAAGCCCCAGCCCCACCATCCGCGCTACCAGCGCCAGAATTGCGCCTGTGGAAGGCAGCCCCGCCACGCCGCCCTTGCGCAACGCCTTGCGTACCAGCAACGATGGCACCAGCGCAGCCATGAGCGCAATCGCCCCGCCTTGCGGCAGGAAATCCAGCGCGAACCCATCGGGATCGGCCAAAGCCAGCGTGTGGTTCGTCCTGCCGAACACCGCAAGAAAGAACGCCGCGCTCAGCACCAGGTTGATGCCCGTGCTGACCAGCCTTTCGCGCTTCAGAACAGCGGCAAAATCCATCACGCTTCCTTCTGGCCTGCATCTCGAGCGACGACGTTTATCCTGTTGGCAACGTGGAGGACACCAACGTCATCCTGAACTTGTTTCAGGATCCATTTCACAATTCAGACCAAGGCTCTGGGTCGAGAAATGGACCCTGAAACAAGTTCAGGGTGACGAACAAGGCGTCGGCGTCAGCGGTCCCAAACCGTTTGAGGACGCAGCCCCCCAGCCTTTCGACCTCCTGCCGCGTCCTCACCGATCACGAAATCAGGCCGATGTTCACACTTCGTCGATCACCGGGTTGGTCAGCTTGCCGATCACGCCCACCGACACCTCGCATACGTCGCCAGCCTTCATGTAAAGCGGCGGATTGCGCTTGTCCCCAACGCCGCCGGGCGTGCCGGTCACGATCACGTCGCCCGGAGCCAGGGGCGTGAAGGTCGAGCAATATTCGATGATGAAGGCCACGTCCCAGATCAGGTCGCTGATCGGCTGATCCTGCACCACTTGCCCGTTCAGGCGCGTCTGCACGCGCTGGCTGGCAAGGTCTGGCACCGCATCGGGCGTGACCAGCGCCGGGCCGAACGCGCCGGTGCCGGGGAAGGTCTTGCCCGGCGTGAACTGGATGTTGTGGCGCTGCCAATCGCGCACGGAACCATCGTTGAACACCGAATAGCCGGCCACATGGTCCAGCGCCTTGTCGCGCGCAATGCGACGGCCACCCTTGCCGATCACCACGGCCAGTTCGCCTTCATAATCGAACCGCACCGATTCCTTCGGGCGCACCAGCGGTTCGCCATCGGCAATCAGGCTGTCGGCATAACGGGTGAAGATCGCCGGATATGCTTTCTGTTCGCGCCCGGTTTCGGCAACGTGCGTGGCATAGTTCAAGCCCACGCACAGGATCTTGTCCGGGTTGGGCACCAACGGCAGCAGGCGCACATCGGCGCGGGCATAGCTGGCAGTGGGCGCCAGTGCCGAAAGATAGCCGCCAAGCACATCCTTCAACCATGCAGGAGCGCCCTGCGCCCCCAGATCGTGAACGGTATCGCCATCAAGACGGCCAAAGCTGGGCTTGCCGTCAGGGCGGCGGAAACTGATGTATTGCGTCATTCTCTTTTCTCCCGGTGGCCGTGCCGCCGCGCGTCCGCTCATTGCCAGAGCTGCCGACGCCCCACCGACAAAGGCCCGTCGATCAAATTGCAAGGTCTTGAGGCTGCCAGTCGCGGCGGCAGCGGAAACGCTCCTCGGCCACGCGCAGACCGGCAAAGTCCTTGTCCGAAACGCCCCACTGGTCGATCCGCTGTTCGGGCCATGTCCAGTCGTCGGGTTCGCCTGCTGCGTAATCCAGCGGCACCTTTTCCACGGCGGTCGAATATTCGATTACCGGGCCGAACGGCGCGATGTAATAGGCGTAAACATTGTCGCCCGGCCCGTGCCGACCCGGTCCCCATGCGGGCGCAAAACCATTGTCGCGCATCCAGCCAATGCCGCGCATCACCGCGTCCAGATCGTCCATTTCAAACGCCACGTGATTCAGGCTGGAAAAGCCCGCGCGGGCAAAGGCGGTGGAATGGTGGCTGTCGTTGCAGCGCACGAAGACCATGCCCTTTGTGCGGTCAGACACCCGGAAATCCAGCACGTCTTCAACGGCATGGCCCATCATCTCGGCATCGGCGGCGTTGAACACGACATGCGTCAGCTTCACTGGCGACACGCGCTTGCTCGCCTTGGCAAAGCCTTCGATGGGTTCGACTTCGGTGGTGCCCGCCAGAAAGCGCAGGATCGTGCCTTCGGGCAGTTCCACCAGCAGGCCAGTGCCATCGCCGGGATCGGTTGAGGTAACCGGCTTTGCCGCCCAACCCTTTTCGGCAACCCGCGCAGTGATTGCCGCCAGTTCCTGATCCGAACAGACAAAGGTGGTCGACCGCACGAACTCCTCGTCAGACTTTTCGAAGGCTACCAGATAGGGAAATGTGCCTGTTCCGCGCAGGTAATGCGTTTCCTCGCGTACCTCTGCCGGTGCAAGACCCCAGATATCCACCATGAACGCCGCCGCGCCTGCGGGATCGGGCAGGGCCAGTTCGATGCTGCGCAGCTTCACTTTGCATTCTCCAGATTGAAACCGGCGGCACGAAGGCCCACGATCGCGCACTCCTCGTCGCAATCGCCGGTGTCACCGCTTACGCCGACTGCGCCGATGATCGCGCCTGCGTGACGGATCAGAACGCCGCCCGGCGAAAAGGCGATGTTGCCGCCAACCACTGCTGTAACGCTTTGAAAGAACGCAGGATTACCCTTTGCTCGCTCCGCGATCACGCGGGTGTCATCGCCCATGCCCAGTGCGCCCACGGCCTTTGCCCGCGCGATATCGTGGCGGAACATCGTTGCCCCATCTTCGCGCGCAAAGGCAACCGGATGTCCGCCCGCGTCTATCACGATCACGGCGAGCGGCTTGGCCGAACGGCTGCGTGCTTCGGCCAGCGTGGCAGCCACGATGGTCTGTGCAGCAAAAAGGGTCAGGCTCATGCCGCAATCTCCTGCTTGAAACCCAGCAGCGCATCGCGCGCTGCGATCAGATCGGCGGGCGTTCCGGTGCCGAAAACGTAGTGATCGGGGCGCACCAGCACGGCCTCGGCCCCTTTGGCGTCCAGCCATGCCAGAACAGCACCGCCATCGGGAAGATCACATGCGGCAATTGCACCCTCGGTGTCGGCATCACGCGCGAACAGCCGCCAGCCTTGCCCCACCAGATCGTCCAGCTTGCGGCCATCGGACAACACGGGCTGGATGAAGCGTTCCCCTGCTGCGACCGTGCCTGGCGCGATGAAACCGGTGGCAATTGCCGGGATCAGATCGGCAGCAGTTTCTCCCGTCTTTTTCGCGGCTTGTTCGCGAATGTTCGCATCGCGTGCCAAGGCCTTTGCCGGGTCGAGTTCGCAGATATAGCGCCCCGCCGCCACTGCCGCGCCGATCACCCCGCGCACATGCGGATCGCGTTCGGGCTGATAGGTTTCAAGGATTGCCTCGTCCGCGCCGTCGTTGGCGATGGCCGCCATCTTCCACGCAAGATTGGCCACATCGCGCAGGCCATGACACATGCCCTGCCCAAAGAACGGCGGCGTCTGGTGCGCGGCATCGCCTGCCAGAAACACCCGGCCCACCTGCCATTGTTCGGCCACCAGTCCATGAAAGCGATAGGTCGCCGCGCGAACGATCCTGTGCGGAACGTCCTTCATCCACGCACCGACGAGCGCGGCGACGTTCTCTTCGCGCATCATTTCGGCATCGTCTTCATGCGGAAGCAGCATGAATTCCCAGCGGCGGTGGTTGCGCCGGCCCGGCACAACAGTAGCTGGCCGCGAAGGATCGCACATCATTACCGAAAGGCGTTGCAGATCAGCACCTTCGGGCACGCCCTTCAGCGGCGGGAAGGTGACGGGGCCGTCCACTTCGGCATCGACCACCAGCCACGGCTCTTCGAAATCGAGGTCGTCCAGCTTGACGCCCAGCGATTTGCGCACAGGGCTGCGCGAACCGTCCGCCGCGATGACCCAGCGTGCATCCAGGTGCTGCTCTGTGCGCTCTAGGTGCATCTTGGTGCTGTTCAGGAAATAGCGCACTGTAACGTGGCTATCATGCTGTTCCAGCGCGGAAAATTCGGCTCCCAGCAGCAGTTTTATATCACCGTTCTGCGCAAAGGCATCGCGCAGGTGCGCTTCGAATTCCGGCTGGTAGAAAAAGTAATCGTTCGACCATCCGAACGGCTTCGGCTTGCCCACGGTGCCCATGTAGCGGATCACACCGTGGTCGGCGCCAATGTGCAGATGGCCATCGGTGGCGATCATATCGTCTTCCACGCGATCGATTACGCCCGCGCTCTGGAACAGGCGCATCATTTCATGGTCGAGATGGACCGCGCGGGGCAGGGGGTAGTGATCGACCTCCTTTTCCAGCACGACGACCGAAAGTCCCTGCTTTCCCAGCAGGTTGGCCGCCAGCGCGCCCACCGGGCCGCAACCGATGATGGCGACGTCGATCATGCCGCAGGTGCCTTGTAGAGCGCGCCGCCCTTCATGATCATCCGAAGATTATCCTTGTTTTTCAGGATCGATATGTCCTGCGTCGGATCTCCATCGACCAGCAGGAGATCGGCGAGGAAGCCCTCGCGCACCTGACCCAGTTCCATGTCCATCAGCACGCCGCCAAGCGCGGTTGCCGCGTGCAGCGTTTGCGCAGGCGTATAGCCGAACCATTCGACGAACAGTTCCAGATCGCGCGCGTTCAGACCCACCGGGTTCTGCGGAAAACCATAGTCGCCGCCCGGCAAAGAGCGCACGCCGCGCTTGCGCAGTTCCCGTCCGACGCGGATCTTCTGTTCCACGGCGGCGGCCTGTTCGGCCACCTGTTCGGGACTGGCCATCATGCCGAATTTCGGCGCACGGTCACGGTCTGCTTCCTCGATGCCCGGCGCAAGGCCGACGAAGATGTCGTCCTTCGCAGCCTCGATCATGTCGAGCACTTCGTCATCGGCATAATTGCAGTGATAGATCACGCGGAAGCCCGCCTTGATCGCAATCTTGATGGCATCGGCAGTATAGCAATGCGCGGTGAGCCAAACGCCCGCCTTGCGCGCGGCTTCCCCGGCGGCGAGGATTTCGTCTTCATAGAACTGTTCGTTCATGTTGGACCCGGCGTCCATCGCGCTGACGCCGTTGAGCAGGAACTTCACCGCCTGCAGGCCGATACCGGCCATTTCCTCGACGAAATGGGTGACGGCGGCAGGATTGCTTTCCCGCGTATCGCGCCCCGGAAACTTGAACAGCATACCCGGCATCCCGCCCGGCAGACGTTCGAACGATGACGTGACGAGGCGCGGCCCCGGCACCTGGCCCTTATCAATGGCAGCCTTGAGCGCGATTTCGACGCCGGGCGAAGACGATCCGCCAGAATAGGCGCTGGTAAAACCGTGATCGAGCATGACCCGCGCGCAGTGGGCAGCGGTAAGGGCCAGAACCTCATCCGGGAAATTGCCGGGGCGGCCCATGACTTCGACGCTGGAACCCAGCGCAAGGTGGGTGTGCGCATCGACGAGGCCGGGCATCAGCGTGCCGCCGTTGCCATCGATGACCTGATCCGCACGATCATCTGCCAGCGCGCCATCGCCCGTGGCAACGCGCACGATGCGATCGCCATCGACGAGAACCGCCCCGGTTTGATCCGACAGGCTTGTGCCATCGAAAATCCGCACATTGCGGATGAGAATTGTCATGCCCTGTATCCTCTCGTTCCGGCAGGCAGGAGGCCGAACACGCCGATACGGCTGCCCATGCACGAACGGTCAGCGTGGCTTGCTGATATGTTGGCAAGCGCGCGAATCCGGTCGTTCAATTCCCACTCCCCAGCCTGTTCTGGCTTGCACGCGGTAATGGCGAAATAGAGCCGTTATGAAAAATATGATCTCACTATAAATCCATAGGAACCAGCTATGTCTGATGCAGCCTTTGCCTTGTGCAGCGCTCGTTGCGCGCCGCAGTTTTTCCGCGCCAGAAACATTCTGAGACAATTTGCGACGAAGTAATGGCTGAACCTGCCTCTCGCCATCGTTAGTGGGTCCACAAATAGTAATCATTAGCAATATCGACCAGGGATCGCTGATTTGCCATTACTGCGTGAGGGACCATGAGAAAAACGTTTCAGATCATTATGCTGCTATCGACCGGTAGCTGCCTGACCACGCCGGTTTGGGCACAGAATCAGCCAGCAACTGCCGCCCCACAGGCAGAAGAAGAGGAAATCGTGGTAGCCGGACAGCGCCCGCGTGGCAGCGTGATCGGCGATGCCGAGCCGGAACTGACGTTCAATGGCGGCGATGTGCGTTCTCTGGGTGTTGGCACGATCAGCGAATTGCTGTCCGAACTTTCCAGCTATCTCACCAGCACGCGCGGCGGCGAACCCGTGGTGCTGCTGGAAGGGCGGCGCATTTCCAGCTTCCGCGAAATCGCATCGATCCCGGCAGAGGCGATTGCCCGCGCTGAAATCCTGTCGGAAGAAGTGGCGCTGCGCTATGGCTATTCGGCCAACCAGAAAGTCCTCAACGTTGTTCTGCGCCAGCGCTTTCGTGCCTTTACGCTGGAGGGGCGGGACAGGATCACGACCGAAGGCGATGCCAATACGGCCACGGGTGATGCGGGCTTCCTGACGATCCGGCGCGATCACCGGCTGAACCTGAACGTCAAATATGAAAACGCCGATATGCTGGAGGAAAGCCAGCGGGGCATTTCCGCCACCAGTGGCGACGCCACCGGGCGATCCCTGCGCGCAGGCGGTGAGACGCTGACCATTGGCGCGACATATGCGCGGACATTTTCGCCGACGGTATCGTCCAGCCTGAACGGCGAAATCGTGACTGACCGGTCGGATTCGCTGGTGGGCCGGTCCAGCACCGGAGACACATTCACCCGCACCGCCGACGACCTTTCGATGCGGCTTGGCGGTACGGTAAATGCACAGTTCGGCAAGTGGTATGCCAATCTGACCGGGGGCTACAATCGCACTGAAGGCCGCACCATCACCGCGCGCGGCACGCCTGCCGAACTGGCGCAAAGCTGGACCGATACGGCCAACGCCGATCTACTGATCAACGGCACCCTGCTGCGCCTGCCCGCAGGCAAGGTGACGCTTTCGACCCATCTGGGCGGCACGATCGATGGCTATCGCGCACAGACCCGCAGCCCCAACGTGACGCCGGGAGCCGATCTTGACCGCAAGACCGGACTGATATCCGCCACTATCGACGCGCCGCTGTTCAACAGCACCACGCCGTTCGTCGGGCGCCTTTCGGTCAACGCCAATCTGGAACAGCGCGAACTTTCCGATTTCGGCAGTCTGACCAACTGGGGCGGCGGTCTGAACTGGACGCCGATCACGGGCATCAGCTTCAGCGCGAACTATACCAGCGAGGAAACCGCGCCATCGATGGTGCAGCTTGGCGGGCCGCGCATCGTTACGCCGCTGGTGCCGGTGTTCGATTTCACGCAGGGGCAAAGCGTGCTGGTGACGCGCACATCGGGTGGTAATCCCGATTTGCGCAACGCGCAGAGCGACAACTGGCGACTGGGGTTGACGCTCAAGCCCATCGCATCGCAGAACCTGACCTTGCAGGTATCCTATGCCCGCAGCGATACGACAAACGGCGTGGGATCGATCAGCGGCCTGACCGCTGAAACCGAAGCCGCATTTCCCGACCGCTTCGTGCGCGATGCCAATGGCGCGCTGATCAGCGTGGATGCCACCCCGATCAATATCGCAGCCCGGCGGACGAGCGAAATCCGCTGGGGCGTGAACTTTACGAAGCGCCTGAAAATGGCGCAGGCCGAACAGGACCAGATGCGCGCCATGTTCGAACGGATGCGTGCCGAACGCGAAGCGCGGCGCGCGGCGGGGCAGGAAGAGCCACGCGGCTTTGGCGATGGCCCTCCCGGTGGCGGTCCCGATGGTCCGCCTCCCGGTGAGGGTGGCGGCCGTCGCGAAGGCGGTTTCGGCGGTTCTGGTGGAGGTGGCCCTGGTGGAGGTGGCCCTGGTGCCGGTGGGCCGGGTGGGGGCGGCGGTCCCGGTGCGGGGCAGATCTCGCTTGCGCTGTTCCACACGGTCAAGTTGAGCGATGCCGTGCGATTGCATGGCAGCCTGCCCGAAATCGACCTGCTGGATGGCGGATCGCTGGGCGGCGGATCGGGCACATCGCGCCATCAGGTGGAATTGCAGCTTGGCGCGGCGAAGCGCGGCATCGGCTTCCGCTTTACCGGGAAATGGCAAAGCGCGACGCGGGTGAGCGACAGCAGCGCGACAAGCGCGTCCGATCTGCGGTTTGGCGATCTTGCGACGTTCTCGCTGCGCACCTTCTACAGCCCGGTCCCGAAGCCGGGCCAGATGCCGCAGAATTCGTGGACGCGCGGATTGCGGGTGAGCCTGTCGATCGACAACATCTTCAACACACGCCAGAAAGTGACTGACGAAACCGGCGCAACGCCCTTCGCCTATCTCCCTGCCTATCGCGATCCGTTGGGCCGCACGATCACGCTGAGCGTGCGCAAGCAGTTCTTCTGAGCATGTCGTTGCGTCAGGCCCACTGCGGCGCGGGCGGCAGTGCGGTGGCCGTCACGGTCATGCTGCCAAGCCGCACTGGGCGATCTTCTCCAACGGTTGCGTAAACCGCAGGCTCAGGTGTGGCGGCGCTGATCGTGCCGAGCGCCAGCGTGATCACGGTAGCTGCGGCCAGTGCCAGACCCAGAAAGTTCCTCATGGTTGTTCCCCTTGTCGTCATGTCGATGACAAGGGGAATAGCGGGCACCTGTCGCAACACTTTGCCGCGCCTGCACCATTGCGTCCCGATTTGTATCCGGGCTGATGCAGGTTGGGGCAGGGTGGCTATTGCCGCCCGGCGATCCAGTCGTTCAGCACTTCATGGAAGAAGCGGATGCGGGTTTCCTGATCGGAAAGGTGGGCATCGGTATAGCCGCGTGAGTGCATACCGGCCTGCATCGCTTCGGCCAGTTCCATGTCCTGATAGACGATCTGGCCTGCCAGTTCAGGGATGCCGCGCCCGCCATCGAACACGCGGTGTTCACATTCCGCAACTTCGCGCAGCGGCTTCATGCCCGCCATGATCGACTGGACTTCCTTTTGCCCTTCGACCGGGAAAGCCATGCACCACAGATCGAAATAGCACTTTTCCGGGTCAGTGGCGTGTGGTTCGCTGCGGAACAGGATCAGGTTGTCGGGCAGGAAGCTGATGGTCACGTTGGGGAACATCACCGTGTGCGGGCTGTCGGTGATTTCCTCATCGTCCATGTGTTCGTAGTGGAGATAGCCCTTTTCGCGCCACAGCTTCTGCTTGGCAGCTTTCAGATCAAGCCAGCCCTGCACGGCGAAGTCTTCATAGGTGGCATAGCGGGCCGGATCGATATCCCACTTGGCCATTTCGGCTTCGAACATGGCGTTGCCGCCGCCTTCGGGCCGATCGGAAAGCGACGGGCGCATCGGTTGAACGGTGCGGCCATGCCCCTTGGGCCACATTTCATGCCGCGCGGAATCAACGTCCTGATCGATCCACGGCGGCACTTGCGGGTGCGCGGTGCGGGTGTGGTAGCTTTCTGAGAAGTTGTCGGTCACGAACTTCCAGTTGGCGTTCAGTTCGATGCGATACCACGCCACGCGAACTGCCGTGTCCATCGGGTAGTTCTTGTAGAGTTCGGGCATCGGATCGAGAAATTCGAGCAGCGACGGGCTGTCGTGCGACATCGAGTACCAGACGAAGCCGCCCCACACATCGCAGCGCAGTTCCTTGAGCTTCAGCTTGCCACAGGGGTTGCCGGCCTTGAAATCGACATCGGCATCCTGCGCGTGTTCCAGCACGCCGTTTATGCCCCATTTCCATCCGTGATAGGGGCAGTGAAACGCATCGACCGAGCTGGAATCATGCACCATGCGCATCCCGCGATGGCCGCAGGAATTGTAGAACGCGCGGACCGAGCCATCGTCCTGTCGGACGGCGATAACCGATTCCTTCATGAAATTGTGGACGAGGAAATCGCCCGCCTCCGGGATATCGGCCGTGCGCCCAGCGATGTGCCAGATGCGCGTCCACATGTGGTCCCATTCCTTTTGCGCGAAATCGGCAGAGTAATAGCGGTCACCGGTAATCGCGTCGCCGCGCAGGTGCGACGGATCGCGTCCGTCCATCGGGGCGGGGATGGGGCCTCGCAGGCTCATGACGGAATCCTCTCTACAGTGTTCTTTTGAAATTGCGCTGCGGCCAGGAGCAGCAACGAAAGGCACAGCCATGCCCCGGAAAGCTGCCAGAGCGCAGAGACGCCATTCGCAGCAACAACAGGCGCGGCCACCAGCGGACCGACGACTGTGCCGGAGAGCTGCGCGGTGCCTACCAGCATCGCACCACGGCCCGATGGATCGACAGCCAGAACGGCAGGCATGTGGAACGGCGGCACGAATATCCAGACGAAGCCGAACAGGCCCGCACCCGCGAGCATGACGGCAGCAGAACCGCTGCCGCTCATCAGCATGATCGCGCCGATGGCCAGCACGATGCCGACGATCCATGCCGTCCGCGCACCTATGCGTGCGCCGAGCAGTGCAGCCAGCAACCCGCCCGCGATCTGCGCGGCAAGGCCGACTGACACCGCGCTGGCGGCAGTGGCGGGGGCAAAACCGGCATTTGCGAGCAACGGCAGCAAATAGACCCACAGGCCCATGATCCCGGCCAGAAACGCGGTCATCGCCAGCAGCACGATGATCGCGCGCAGACCGGGAAGGCCCCGCGATCCTTGAGCGGCGGTATCAAAACCATCGGCCATTGCAGGCACCGCCAGCAGCATCAGCGCATTGAGGCCAAGCAACAGGCCATAGGCTCCGACGTGCCCGAAGGCAGGCGCGATCAGGCCGCTGATTGCCTGCGAAAGGCACAGGCCAAGCACAGATTGCGCGGTGACGTAGATCGCGAAAAGCCGCGCAGGCTCTGCCGAGCGCGAGAGCATTCCGACCAGTACCCACAGCAGCACGCCCGCGCCAAGGCCATTGAGAAAGCGTAAGCCGATGATCGCGCTGCCGCTGCCGAACATCGTTCCGGCATTGGCGAGCGCCATCGCGCAAAGCGCCAGCAGCGCCCATTTGCGCAAGTTCTGCAGCGGCAGGCACAGCGCGGCAATCGTGACGGCGAGCGCCATCCCGGCGGCCTCTGCAGTGGCGGCAAGGCCCATTGCCGCGACATCGAGCTTGCCCGCCTTGAGCAGCAGATCAAGCAGCAGCGGCTGCAACCCCGAGATGCACCCCGCGCCGACGCCGAGGACGACGATGGGCAGCCACGCCGAGGTTGCCTGCTTCGGAGCCGCTGGGCTGACGGTCATTGTGCGGTCAATCCGCCGTCCACGGCCAGTTCGGTCCCGGTGATATAGCGCGCGGCGTGTGAGGCGAGGAACGCCACGGCTTCGGCAATATCGGTGGGTTCGCCCATCTTGCCCGCCGGGATCGAGGCATTGATGATCTCGTACTGGTCAGGGTTATCCTTGATCGCCACCTGCTGCATATCGGTCCAGATCACGCCGGGGTGGACAGAATTCACGCGGATGGCTTCGCGCGCGCATTCCATTGCCAGCGCTTTGGTATAGAGGCGCACGCCGCCCTTGCTGGCGGCATAGGCCGAAGCGCCGGGAATGCCGACAAGCCCGGCGACGGACGATATGTTGACAATGGCCCCGCCGTTCCCGCGCGCACGCATTCCGGCCAGCACCGCGCGGCAGCCAAGGTAGACGCTGGTCAGGTTCACATCGATCTGGCGCTGCCATTCGGCGGGTTCCAGATCGGGCGTCCAGCGCAACACCGCGATGCCGGCATTGTTAACGAGGATGTCCGGTCCGGCCCCGTGCTTTGCCTCGATAGCAGCGATCACCGCCTGCCAGCCATCGGCGCTGGTCACATCGTGGCCCATGCCGTGAGCAACGAGGCCCTCTGCCACCAGTTCTGCTGCGCGGGCCTGCACGGCCTGCCCATCGATATCGGTAAGCCAGACCTGCGCCCCGCGCTGTGCCATCAGGCGTGCCGTTGCAAAACCCAGCCCTGCCGATGAGGCAGCGCCGGTGACGAGTGCGATGTTTCCGGTGAGTGTCATGCTGCGCAATATGCGCGGCTTTTGGCAGAAGCACGCCCAGCCAAAGTGACAGTTCGCAAGAAGCGCCCGATGCGGCTTTCATGCTGCGCCCTTCGTATCATGATGGCATGGCCGATTGCCGACCGCCATCAAACGCATTACCCCTCGCCATATGGCTTGGAAAGCCCGCTGCAAAAGGGAATTGTGCGTGACGAAACGGCTGATGCAAAAGGGTTTTCTGGCTAGCCTGTTGCTGGGGGCATCCACCTTGGGAGCAAGCGTTTCATCAGCGGCCGAGGCCGGGTCAACCGCACTCGCTGCAACGCCCGCCGACGCGCAGTTCGAAGCTGTATGGAAGGACGAGTACGAATGGCGAGAAGCCCAGCAGGGCCCGTTCGAAGATGTAACGGGGAAGGGCGCGAAAGGTTTGCCCGACCTTTCCGATGTAGCGCAGGCTGCAAGGCTGGCGAAGTGGGATGCCGTGCTGCGCGATCTGGCGGCCATCCCGGTTGATCAGCTATCGCCCGCGCGGCGCGTGGATTACGCGGTTTACAAGGGGCAGGTCGAAGCACTGCGCAATGCGCAGTCCTATCGCGAATACGAAATGCCGTTCAATTCGGACAGCAGCTTCTGGGGGGAACTGATCGACCAGTCGCGCCGTCCGTTCAAGGACGAGAAGGCGGCGCGCATCTATCTGAAAGTGATGGGCGAACTGCCGCGCTATTACGACCAGCAGATCGCACAGATGCGCGCCGGGCTGAAGCGCGGTTTCACCGTGCCCCGCGTGACGCTGAAAGGCCGCGAAGTGGCGGTGGCGCAAGTGGCCGGGGCGAAGGATGCGGAAAGTTCGCCGTTCTGGCAGCCTTTCGCCAAGCTGCCTGCGTCCATTCCGGCAGCAGTGCAGGAGGATTTGCGCAAGGAAGCGCGCGCTGCGATTGCGGGCGGGGTGACTCCTGCCCACCAGCGCTTGCTGGCCTTCCTGCAGAAGGAATACTTTGCCAAGGCGCGCACCGGCATCGCTGCGTCCGACCTGCCTGATGGCCGCGCCTATTACCAATCGAAGATCCGCGAATACGTGACGCTCGACCGCACGCCGGAACAGATCCACCAGATCGGCCTGTCGGAAATGGCGCGCATCCGTGGCGAGATGGCAGGCGTGATGCGTGAAGTGAAGTTCGAAGGCGATCTGAAAGCCTTCCTCACCCATCTGCGCACCGATCCGCAGTTCTACCCGAAGAAACCGGAAGAGCTGCTTTATCGCGCAGCGTGGATCGCCAAGCAGTTTGACGGGAAGGCATCGCAATACTTCGGCCACCTGCCGCGCAGCCGCTTTGCGATAAAGCCGGTGCCGGATGACATTGCGCCGTTCTACACCAGCGGGCGCGGCGGGACGGGGGTCTATCTCGTCAACACCTATGACCTGCCATCGCGCCCGTTCTATGCACAAGTGGCGCTGACACTGCACGAAAGCGCGCCGGGTCATGCCTTCCAGATGCCACTGGCGGCGGAAAACAAGGATCTGCCCAAGTTCCGTCGCGACACCTATCTGTCAGCCTATGGCGAGGGCTGGGCGCTCTATTGCGAGACGCTGGGCGTGGAAATGGGGATGTACGAAACGCCTTATGACCGCTTCGGAATGCTCAGTTATCAGGCATGGCGCGCATCGCGGCTGGTGGTGGACACCGGCATCCACGCCAAGGGTTGGACCCGCGAACAGGCTCAGGCCTATTTCCGCGAGAATACCGCGCTTTCCGATCATGAGATCGAGACGGAGGTGGACCGCTATATCTCATGGCCGGGGCAGGCGCTGTCATACTACATGGGCCAGCTTGCCATCCTTGACGCGCGGCGCAAGGCAGAAGCCGCGCTGGGCAGCAAGTTCGACATTCGCGCGTTCCACGATGCCGTGCTGGCGCTGGGCGGGGTGCCGCTGCCAGTGATCGACCAGCGCATCGACCAGTTGATCGCGGATGGCGGGAAGGGGCCTTATGCGGGCGAGGAGTGATCGGCTCTCCAGCCCGGTCCGGTGATCGCCAAGGTCATTGCCGGGCTATAGAGATTGACGAAAAGCGTGCTGCCATCGGGAGCAAAACAGGCGCCGGCCAGTTCGGTCTGCCGTCGGCAGCGCGCAAAGGCATAAGCCGTGCCATCGGGGGTAATCCCGCGCAGGTGGTTGTCGACAATATCGGTGTACTGGTCCTCGCACACGATCAGATCGCCGTTCGGTGCGATGGTCAGATTGTCACCAAAGTTGAATGCCGCAGGATCGGCAGATTCATAGAACAGGTCCAGCGTTTCGGTAGACGGGCGATAGCGGAATACCTGCCCAAGCCCCTTCGCTCCGCCCGATGTGCAAACGAAATACAGCTCGTCCTGCCCATAATGGATGCCCTCACCGCGCGCGAACAAGGCTGCGCCCTTGGCATGTCCACGCTGGCGCAAATCGTCGTTCGCGGAATCGGTGCCATCCAGATCGATCCAGCGGACTTTGAGCGCCTCTTTGCGCGTCATGGTCACGGATTGCTTGTTGCGGGTGTCTGTCGCGCCGGTCGACAAGCCAAGCGCCTGAAGTTTGCCGGTTGCGCGCAAGTCTCCCGGCCTGGACGGCACGAAGCGATAGAGCAGTCCGTCTTCGCGATCTTCGGTCAGATAGACGATGCCGGTTCGAGGATCGACTGCGGCAGCTTCGTGGTTGAAACGGCCAAGTCCTTTGAGCGGCACCGGATCGACCAACCCGCGCCCATTGGCGGGCACTTCGAACACCCAGCCATGATCCAGCCCAAGATTGGCCCCGGCGCGCGACATATCTTCCTCGCAGCTCAACCATGTGCCCCACGGCGTAATCCCGCCTGCGCAATTGCGGATGGTTCCGGCAAGCGAGGCGTATTGGGCCTCCACGCGCCCGCTCTTGAGGTCATAGACAAGCGTGGATGTGCCGCCGGGCAGGGCGCGGCCACCTTGCCAGCGATCGAAGGTGCGCTCTACGGTTCGGTCTGCATAGGGACCGCGTGCGGCATCCTTTGCAGAAAGTTCATGGTTGCGCACGAGCGCGACTTTACCCGGCGCAATGGCAAAACAGCCCATGCCATCGGCCTTGTCACCCACCACATGGCCATCGTCCATCGCATCGCCCATGCGCGAGATGATGGTGTAGCGCCATCCTGCCGGCAGATCGAGAATACCTGCCGGATCGGGCACCAGCGGGCCAACCGTGCGGCGTGATGGCGCATCTGCCATGCGTTCCGCACCGGCGCACCCTGCGAGCATCGTTGCAAGGCCACCGAACGCGGTAGCGGCAAGATTGCGGTTGAACGTGCGGCGGTCCATAGTGGTCAATCCTCAAGGCGAGCAGGCTTTATGCGCGCGCCTAGCAGGATTGACGTTTCACGATGATGACGCAAGTTCGGCGTGATCAGCGCCGGTCTTCGAGAATCAGTTCCGCCGCGCGTTCGGCCACGGCCATTGCGGGGCCATTGGTGTTGCCTGAAACCGGTGTTGGCATGATTGAACAGTCCACCACGCGCAAGCCGCCCACACCATGCACGCGGGCGCGCGCATCGGTGACGGAGGTGGCGGGATCGGTTCCCATTGAACAGGTGCCGGTGCCGTGCAGGCCGACCTCGACCATCTTGGCGAGTTCGGCAGTGATGGCGTCTTCGTCCTGCACATCGGGTCCGGGCATCCGTTCGGTGCCGATGAAAGGTTTCAACGGGTCCGACGCAGCAATCGCGCGGAACAGGCGGAAGAGTTCGAGGCTCTTGGCCTTGTCATAGGGATCGGCCCAGATTGCGGGATCGACCACGGGCGCATCGCGGAAGTGGGGCGAAGTCAGCCGGACGCTGCCACGGCTGCGCGGGCGCAGGTGGTAGCCGGAGAACGTAAGGCCGGGGTTGGGGGTAAGGGGGCTGCCGGGGCGGGCGGCCATTTCGTTTACCGTGCGCATGGCGAACGGCGCAGCGGCAACCTGCAGATCGGGCCAGTCGGCGTCTTCACCCTCACTGGCGATCAGCCCGGTCAGCGGCATTCCCACGCGGGCGAGGTGACCCGTCCCGGTCAGGAAATACTGGATCGCATTGCGATAGAGCCGCCAGCCAAAGAATTCGCGGTTGGTGCCGGGATGGTTGGTCAGATCGAACGACACGCCGAACTTGGTGTGATCGGCCAGTTGCCGTCCCACCATCGGCAGATCGCTGACCACCGGAATCCCCAGCCCCTGCAAATCGGCCCCTGCGCCAATGCCCGAAAGCTGGAGCAGTTGCGGCGAACCATAGACGCCCGCCGACAGGATCACTTCTGCGGCAGCGGTGTGGATGCGCTCCTCGCCGTGGGCTTCGGTGACCACACCCGTGGCCCGGCCATTTTCGATCAGCACTTGGCTGACCGCCGTGTGCGTCGCGATCGTGAGGTTGCTGCGCGAAAGGATCGGCATGACGAACGCCTTGTAGGCGCTTTCGCGCACGCCCTTGCGATCCACCGTATATTGGCTGCGCCCCACGCCATGCGTGTTCGGCGTGGTGATATCGTCCAGCCAGGGCATCCCTTGCGTGCCGAACCCGGCGGCCAGCGCATCGAACACCGGCGATTCATATGTCGATGCGGTAACCTGCAATTCGCCATCGCGCCCGCGCCCCGGATGCGCGCCGGGTTCGCGATAGGATTCGAACCTGGCGTAACAGCGAGCGATCTCGTCCCAGCCCCAGCCCGGCAGCCCGCGCTGCGTCCAGCCATCGAAATCCTTTGGCATACCGGTGAGATACCAGGTGCCGTTGATGGCGGAAGACCCGCCAAGCCCGCGCCCATAGGTATGGATGCCGGGCCGCATTCCCGGACGCGCTTCCATCGGGAACACGCGGAAGAATTCAGGGTTGCCCATGATCTTCACAAAGCCGCCCGCCATCTTGATGAACGGGTGCTGGTTATCGCCCCCATCCTCGATCAGCAGCACGCGATTGCGGGGATCGGCAGTGAGCCGGTTGGCCAGCACGCATCCTGCCGAACCTGCGCCCACGATGATGTAATCGAATTCCGCCATGACCCCTTGGCACCTGTCCCGAAATTAAAATAGAACTAGAGTTCGTTTTTTATCTGCCGGGCGCTTGACCGCGTGTCAAGCCACGATTAGAAAACATATTCTAATTGTAAAAGCGGGAGAGCAACGGTGCTGCCAGTCGAACGGGTTATCGGAGAAGAGGGGCTTGCCGCCACCAGCGGCGGGCTGAAACTGGCCATGCGCCTGCCGTGGTATCGGTCGCTGCCCTTCTCGGTGGTCGAAGTCGGACCGCTGGAAATTGATGGGAAAGCTGTGGATTTGTCGGACGCGCGCATCGAATACGATGGGCAGCAGTGGCCGCTTTCCGAAAACGGCGAGAAGGTCGACACGTTCTGGTTCGTGCGCGATTCGGCGTTCCTGATCCTGCCGTCGCACACCGCGGACGTTGGCAGCGATCACGAAGTCTCGCTCAACCTCTTCGTCAGCCCGCCCTACATCCCCGGCATGAAGCGGACCAATCCGCAGACGTCCACGCTTACCGTCGCTGCCTGAGAGAGGATCACCACGATGGCCACTACCTCAACCGGCCCGCAGGTCGGCGTTACGCTCTATTCCTTCACCAATGAATTTCTGACTCGCCAGTTCGAACTCGACACCTTGCTTACCGAAGTGGCCAAGCGCGGACTTGGCCCGAACATAGAGATCATCGGGTTCCAGAACTTTCGCGAATTCCCCGACGTTTCGGATGCCTTTGCCGAAAAATTCAAGCAGATGATCGCCGAGACGGGCCTCAACCCCGTTTCATGCGCGATCAATTCGGACCGCTTCCTCAAGCCCGGCCAGCAGCCGATCGACGACGCGGCGCTGGTCGAATATCACAAGCGCCAGCTGCGCTCCGCCAAGAAGATGGGCTTTTCGCTCGTGCGCTATCAGTTTGCGCTGCCGGTGCATCTCCTGCCCGAAATCGCGCCTTACGCCGAAGAACTGGACATCCGCATGGGCGTTGAAGTCCACGCGCCGATGTGGGCGGGCCACCCTGCCGTGCAGGCCTATGGCGAAATGTATGACAAGCTGAACACGCCCTATCTTGGCTGGATTCCCGATTTCGGCGGCACCGCCAGCCGCATCCCGGAATCGATGCTCGATGCCGCGCGGGCAAAGGGTGCATCGGAAGACCTGCTCGACAAGCTGAAAGAGGTCTGGCTGGAAGATGGCATGAGCCATGAAAAGGCCGGTCGCCTGCGCGAATGGGGCATGGCCCACGGCCACGCGCCGCTGCACATTCAGGCCGCGTGCCTGGCCTTCTTCATCCTTTCGAACCACGATCCCAAAAGCTGGGCCGCACTGGTTGATCGCACCATCCACATCCACGGCAAGTTCTATGGCGTGAGCGAGGATCTGGTCGAAGAAGCCATTGATTACGAAACGATTCTGCCGCTGTTCAAGGACGGTGGCTTCACCGGCACGATGGTTTCCGAATGGGAAGGCCACGCCTATGACACGCGCGATGCCTTCGAACAGGTCCGCCGCCATCAGGCGATGGCCCGCCGCATTTGGGGGGCCTGATCGCGATGGCCTATGACCTTTCCGTCAATCTCGAATATGGCTTCACCGAAGCGGGCGAGAAGATCGAGGACCGCATCGCCGCAGCCGCAGCAGCCGGTTTCCGCAAGGTGGAACTGTTCCTGCTGAAAGGGCGCGATCTGGCAGCGATCAAACGCGCGCTGGATGAAAACGGCGTCGAACTGGTCAGCACCGTGGCGGATTATGTCACGCAACTGGTCGATCCCGCTACGCACGAAGGCTTTTGCGATGTGTTCCGTGAAGCGGCGCAGGCCGCAAAGTCACTGGGTTGCAGAAACGTGGTAGTCACTTCAGGCCGAGGCGTGCCGTGGCTGAAGCGCCCGGTACAGCTTGCCATCTTCGCCGATGCCTTGCGCAAGCTGGTGCCGATTGCCGATGAACTGGATGTCACCATCCTGCTCGAATCCGCAAACACCCGCTTCGATCATCCCGGCGTGCTATGCTCCACCACGGCAGACAGCGTGGTCGTGGCCGATATGGTCGATCACCCGCGCGTCAAGGTACTCTACGATCTCTATCACTCGGTGGTAGAGGGTGAAGATCCCGAAACCGCACTGAAAGCGGCGATGCACCAGGTCGTTCACGTTCAGGTGGCAGACGCACCGGGCAGGGGTGAACCGGGATCGGGCGAACTCGATTGGCCGGGGGCCTTGGCGATGTTCGAACGGCTTGGCTATCGCGGCACGATCGGGCTGGAACTGCAGCCGACAAAGCCTTCAGCAGAAGCTCTGACCTATATCCAGCAGGTCTGCGCTGCCTGACCGCTTATTTGCACCGGGACCGCATCGCCGGTCCCGGTGTCTTACCAAAATTGCACGAGCCGCAAAGGTTCGGCCACCAAGGAGCAGGATCGTGAAAAAAGGCATCGCGCTGGCCATCGCCATCGGGCTTTCCGCAACATCGCAGGTCGCACTGGCGCAAGCCGTGGTTGCCACTACCGACGGCGCGGTGCGCGGGACGGACAAGGGCCTTGCCACGGCTTTCCTCGGCATACCCTATGCCGCGCCGCCGGTAGGGGAAAACCGCTGGCGCGAACCGCAGCCTGTCACAGCGTGGCAGGACGTGCGCGATGCTTCTGCATTCGGCCCGGTGTGCCAGCAGGGTGTGCCCGCGCCGTGGGGACCATATACGGCCGAATTTCTCGCCGCTCCACCGATGAGCGAGGATTGCCTGACGCTCAACGTGTGGAAGCCTAAGGCTGCGGCAAAGGCCCTGCCGGTGCTGGTGTTCATACACGGTGGCGGTTTTGGCGGTGGGGCAGGGAGCCTGCCGATCTATGATGGCGCGAAGCTGGCGGCAAAGGGCGCGGTGGTCGTGACGATCAATTACCGCGTTGGCGTGTTTGGTTTCATGGCGCATTCGGCGCTGACGGCGGAATCGCCGCTGGGATCGTCGGGCAATTATGGTCTTCTCGACCAGATTGCAGCGCTGCGATGGGTGAAGGCCAACGCCGCAAAGTTCGGCGGCGATCCTGCCAATGTCACCGTATCGGGCGAAAGCGCGGGCGCGGCTTCCGTGGCGGATCTGATGGTATCGCCAATGGCCCAAGGCCTGTTTGCAAAGGCCATCGCGTTCAGCGGGGCCAGCATGGCGGTGGATGTGCCGCCGCTGGCTGCAAACGAAAAGGTCGGCGTAGACCTTGCTGCGAAGCTCGGCACCAGCAGCACTGCGGCAATGCGCGCGGTTCCGGCGGAAAAGCTGATCGAAGCCACCCGCTATGTCCCCGGCGCAACCAGTGGCCCGCCACGCCTGATGTTCGTGCCCAATGTCGATGGCAAAGTGGTGCCGTTCGATCCCGTGCGCGCCAGCGGCCCGGTGGCCAGTCCCGTCCCGTTGATCAGCGGATACAACAGCGCCGAAATGATCGACCCATCGGTGCGCACCCCTGCGTAGTTCAAGGCTGCGGTTGAGGCACGATACGGCACTTCGGCGCAAAGCCTGCTCGCGCTCTATCCCCACGCCACTGATGCCGAAGCCGTCGCGTCGAACGCTCTGCTCGCGCGCGATCGCTACATGGCCGGGCTGATGCTGTGGTCGCAAGAGCGGACAAGAACCGCGCAACAGCCGGTCTATGCCTATCTTTATGATCACGCCTATCCCGTGGTCAAAGACGGTCAATCGTGGAGCGCGTTCCATTCGTCCCACCTGCCTTATGTCTTCGGAAACATCGGCCTTGGCGAACGCAAGTTCACCGCTGCCGATACCCGCGTGGTGCGGCAATGGCAGGACCGTCTGTTGGCCTTCATGCGCACCGGCACACCGGGCAAGGGCTGGGCGAAGGTCACGAAGACCAGCGCCACGATTATGGGATTGGGCGACAGCGAAACCATGCGCCCCGCCGTTTCCTCACCCGCCCGCTTCCAAGCGTTCAAGGCCTATGCTGCCAGCGGGGGCAAGCTGGGGTTGATGTGATAGCGTTGTTGGCGGGCAGGTTTTGTGCCGCCCGCCCACAAGACTTCACTTCGTCGGATAGTCCTTCGCTTCTTCCAGCACCGGCAGAGTGACTTTGCCCGTTGCGGCCCATTCGGTGCCTCGCAGGATCAGGGTTTGCAGTGGCTGGAAGTGCAGCGAAACCTCATCGTGCCCCAGCGTTACCGAAAAGACGCGGCCCTTGCCGTAATCGGCGGTCCACACTTGCGGGTGATCGGCGTCTATCCCCTTCATCGCCTTCAGCTTTTCGGGCGTATAGGCAGCAGCGGGATATTTCGGCCCGGTCAGCTTCGGGTCATAGGCGGCAGCGGCATCGTGTGCGGTGGCAAGGACGTGGATCTTCGCTTCGGGGTCCATCGCCATGTTGGTGTACATATCGTCGTTATAGGTCCAGACGAACTCGCGCATTCCTGCCGTGATCGGGTGGTTCCGGTCAACGATATGGACGGGGAAGGCTCCCGGTGGCGCACGACGGCTTGATCCCGGCTCCATCGCGCCGCCGATCAACCGCTTGTATTCGGGAATATCGCGTCCCCACGTGAAGCTGGAATGATAGGCGACCAACCCGCCGCCCTCGCGGACATATTGGTAGAGTGCCTTGAACGCGCCATCGGACCACACCTTTTGCACGGGGTCTGCGTAATTCCAGCGGCTCGAATAGTTCAGCAGCACCACATCGTAGGCTTTCAGCGTTTCCAGCGTGCCATTGTCGAAATCCTCGGTCACGCGCACGTCGAACCGTTTGGTGTCCTGCATCATGGTGCGCAGCATGTTGTTCACGCCGGTCCAGTCATGCTCATAGGAATTGCGGCCCGAGATGATCAGGACTTTGACCCGGTTCTCCGCCGGGTTCACCGGAATGCCCACGCGCTGCACCGTTTCTGGCGGGCGGTAATCGATCGTGACGATCACCTGCGCGGCTGCAGGCACGGCGATGCACGCCGCAAGAAGCGCGGCGACAGCTTTCTTCATGATACTCTCCCTTATTCCGCCGGAGCAGGGCTACGCCCGGCGATGTCGTTGCGGATCGTTTCGCGCAGGGCGTCCATCGGCCACGCCAGCATGACCACGGTCTGCAGGCCCAGCAGCAGCACGGCGCTGCCATAATAGGCCCAGCGGATCGCATCGCGCGCGGTGTCTGTCACGGCATCGGGCGCATATCCTGCGGCGCCCAGCACGAAGGCGAAGCCTGCCGTGCCGATGGCCATGCCGACTTTGGTCGAAAGGCTGATTCCCGCCGAAAGCAGGCCCTCGCGGCGGCTGCCGAACTTCCATTCGTGGTAGTCTACCGTCTCGGCAATCATCGCGAAGGCAGCGGTGATCGTGATCGATGTGGCAAGGCAGGCCGCGATATAGACCGTCAGGAACAGCGGGACGCTGCTTTCCGCCAATGGCAGCAGCGCAAATAGCACGGCGGACAGCCCCAGCACGAACACGCAGCCGCGCCGGATGCCGGTGCGCGCCAGAATGGGCGGTGCCACCACCGATGACAGCAGCAACATGCCCGATACCGCCGGCAGCATGATCGAAATCATCCACGGCTTGCCCAGCACATCGATGGCGAAATAGGCCGTCGCGCTCATCATCAGGCCGAAGCGGATGAAGTAGAGCAGGCACGATGCAAAAACGACCAGCCACGCCCTGTTCTGCAGCATTTCGCGCACGGCGGGCAGGATCGCAAAGTTGGCGGGTGAGGTATCCTCGAATCGCTCCCGACAATTGCGATAGAGCGCAATCGTGCAGACAAAGCCGATGGCGGCAAAGAGCATGGCCACAGACTGGAAGCCCTGCTTCTGGTCGCTGCCACCAAACAGGCCGACCAGCGGCATGACCGCCGCCGTACCCATCACCACCGAGATCGACGTGCCGACACCGCGCATTCCCGAAAGCTTCAGCCGCTCACCTGTGTCGAGCGTCATCATCGGCATTAGCGCGGTATAGGGAATCGCCTGCAACGACATCAGGATGCCCAGCGCCTTGAACGTGATGAAGGCATAGGCAAGCTGCGCCCCTTCGCTCCAGTCAGGCATGTGGAACAGCGCCACCGTGACCAGAGCATAGGGCAGGGCTACAAACAGGAAATAACCTCGCGTCCGCCCCCAGCGGCTGCGGGTCTTGTCTACCGCAATGCCCACCACCACGTCGATCACCGCATCCAGCAATCGTGCGATCAGGAATACCGTGCCCACGGCGGCGGCGGGCAGGCCGACGACATTCGTGTAGTAAAACAGCAGGAACCCGCTCGCCATGTTGTAGGCAAGGCTGGTGCCCATGTCGCCAAGGCCATAGCTGAGGCGTTCGGTTAATGTCAGTTTGGTCGCCACATCCCTCTCCCGGATCGCAGCAGGGATTTCTGTCAGAGCGCCAGCGTTTTGCGGGTCAGCTCCAGCGATTGGTCCATCGGCAGGGTCGGGAAATATTCCATCCCGATCGCCCCTGTATAACCAAGGTCATTGAGCGTGCGCATGACATGCGCCCAGTCGACTGTGCCGGTGCCTGGCTCGTTGCGGTCATCCATGTCGGCCACCTGCACATGGGCGACGAGGTGAGCGCGGCCCTGCAGCACATCGGCAATGTCTTCCCCCATCACCGCGCTGTGCCACACGTCGTACAGCAGGCGCAGATTGGGGCTGCCCACCGCCTCGACCAGATCAAGCCCCAGCGTCGTGCTGACCAGATACATCGCCGAAAACAGCCGCGTGTTGAGCGGTTCGAGCAGCAGCATGACGCCTGCTTCCTCGGCCAGCGCGGCCGCATCCTTCAACGCGGCAACGGCGTTGGCAAAGTGCTCTTCCTCGCTCATCCCTTCGACGCGAAAGCCCGATGCCACGATCAGCGGCGGCTTGCCCAGACAGGCCGTGGCGGCAATCGTCTCGCGCACCGCCTCCACCATCTCAGCCCGCTCGGCCGGGTCCACAATGGAGCGGCGCGGATCGACGCACAGGCCCGTCAGCACCATGCCAGTATCGGCCAGCGCGGCAGCGATGGCATCGACCGGCTTGTCGCGCCACAGATGGAACTCCACGGCTGCAAACCCTTCAGCCCTGGCGGCATGGATGCGCGCGGCAAGGTCTCCGGCTTCGGCAAACTGCCATTCGATGCACGATGAAAGCGTAAGGGCAGGCAACACGTCGATCTCCCAATCGGCGGCCCCGCGCAGCCGGATGACCGCGTTTGCCTGGCGACATTCAGCGTCGCTACTTTATTGGAATACAGGTTCTCATTTATCATGCCCCGCGTCAAGAGGGCTTGCCAGTGTCATCGCCAGACACCATGCGCGCCGCAACGGCAATGACGAAGGGCACCACGGCATGACACTGCGGCTGGAAAAGGACGGCGCCACCGCGCGCCTGCTGATCGACCGCGCGGACAAGCGGAACGCCTTCACCATCGCCATGTGGCAGAGCCTGCCAGAACTGCTGGCCGAAGCCGCCGCCGATCCCGCCTTGCGCGTACTGGTGGTCAAGTCGGCCAACGGCGGCGCGTTCTGCGCCGGTGCAGACATCGCCGAACTGCTGGCGCGCAAGGATGATGCGCAGTGGCGGGCCGATAACCAGAGCGCCATCAACCGCGCGCAGTATGAACTCACCCGCTTTCCCCTGCCGACCGTCGCGATGGTCGAAGGCGATTGCATTGGTGGCGGCTGCGGCATTGCGCTGGCCTGCGATATCCGCGTGGCCGGGCCGCAGGCGCGCTTCGGCATCACGCCAGCCAAGCTCGGCCTCGTCTATCCGCTGCACGATGTGAAGCTGCTGGTCGATCTCGTCGGACCGGGGCAGGCGAGGCGGATGCTCTACACCGGGATGCTGCTTGGCGCGCAAGAAGCGCAAGGTATCGGCCTTGTCGAGGAACTCGCGCCGAACGAAGACGCATTGGTGGCGCAAATCCTTGCCGCATCGCCCTTTTCCGCCCGCGCGCTCAAACAGTTCGTGCGGCAGGTGCTTGATGGGCAGGTGGCCGAAGACACGCAATCGCTAGACGTTTTCGCGTCTGCCTTCACCGGCACCGATTTCCACGAAGGCACCACCGCCTTCGTGGAAAAGCGCAAGCCTCGGTTCTGAGGTTCAGAACTCCGACCAGTCGTTGTCCAGCGCAAGATTCCCGCTCACCATCGGCGGCGGCGTGGGAATCATGCGTGGCGCAGGCATCGGCGTCACCGCCACATTGCGTCGGGCAGGCGCAATCCCGAACCCTCCGGGGCGCTCGTCCCCTATCTTGAAGCTGGCAAAGGCGCTGGAAAGCTGGCCCGCCTCCTGCGTCAGGTTCTTGGTCGCGGCATTGGTTTCTTCCACCATCGCGGCGTTCTGCTGGGTCATCTGGTCCATCGCACCGATGGCCTGGTTGATCTTGCGCAGCGCCACGCTCTGTTCGCCCGCCGTTTCGGCAATGGTAGAGATCGATGCGGTCACCGTGCCCACGCGGCTGATGATCGTCTCCAGCGCCGATCCTGTCTCGTTCACCAGCGAAACGCCCGAACGGACATGGCTGGTCACGGCTTCCACGCGCTGCTTGATGGCGTTGGCCGCCTCGGTCGCGCGTTGGGCCAGCGCGCGCACCTCGGATGCCACTACGGCAAAACCCTTGCCCGCTTCACCCGCCCGCGCCGCTTCCACGCCTGCGTTCAGTGCCAGCAGGTTGGTCTGGAAGGCGATGCCGTCGATCATCGTGGTGATGTCGGAAATCTCAGCGCTCGCCCGCGCCACGTTGTCCATCGCCTCGATGGCCTTGCCAACAACCTTGCCGCCGTTTTCAGCCTCGCTGCGCGCTTCCACCATTGATCCGCTCACGTCGGCGGCGATCTGGGCATAGTCCTCGATCTGCGTGGTCAGGTGATCCATTGCCGATGATGATGCCTGCAGGCTAGATGCCTGCTGTTCGCTGCGGTTGGCAAGGTCGGTGGTGGCCTGCTGGATTTCGCCGGAGGTCAGGTTGATCGCCATGATGCTGTCCTGCACCAGACCCATCGCCTGGCAAAGCCGCTCCATCGCTTCGTTGAAATCGTGCGCCACGGTCTGGAATGCGGGCGGCACATCGGTCAACCGAACCGAAAGATCGGCATTGGCCACTGCGTGCAGATGCGCGCCGATCTTGGCCATCGCCTGTTCGCGATCCGCCACGGCGCGCGCGCGTTCCAGCGCCGCATCGCGGAAGAACCGCACGGCCTGCGCCATCGCACCCAGCTCGTCACTGCGATCCGTGCCGGGGATGGAAGCGTCGTTGTTGCCATTGGCCAGCGCCGACATCGAATGGGTAAGGTCCGCAATCGGCGTTGCGATGGAATGGGAAAGTTTGCGTGAAAGCACCAGCGCAAGGCCAATCAGCAGCGCACCGCCCACGACAAGCCCGATCCACGCAAACATGATGGCGCTTTCCTGCCGCGCCGTCTCTGCGGTAATCGCCTCGTGCTGGGCATCGCGCACCGCACGCAGCGGCAGTACGGCGTCGCTGACCAGCACGGCCTTGCCTGCTGCGCGAATGGCCTCCTGCGCCACATCACGCTGCCCGGATTTGACCACGGCAACATATTTGTCGCCCCAGTTCTCGCGCCATTTCAGGGTTTCGCTTCGCGATGTGCGGACCAGTTCCTGCAAGGCGGGATCGGTCAGACGCGCTTCCAGCGCTGCCGATGCCTTGTCGTAATCGTCGCGCCCCTCGTAATACGATTTCAGATAGCTTTCGTCCGCCGTGACCAGAAATCCGCGCAACTGGCTATTCTGCCGCAGCAGCGCGGTTTCCAGCGTCAGCGTATCGGCCAGCACGGCCTGACTTTCGGTATTGCGCGCGGTTACGCTCGATACCATCGCCAAACTCACGCCGAACACGATCATCATGATCGCCGCTGTCACGTTGAGCGCCACGAACGAAAGGCCAAGCCTGCGTGGGATATTCATGCGATCGAGCACTGTCAGGGTATCCTCGAACTTGAAGACGATTGTATAGATTACAAACACATATCGTCATTGCGAGGAGGCGAAGCCGACGAAGCAATCCAGTGTCGGCCTAAAACGCCCTAGATTGCTTCCCCTCGCTACGCGAGGCTCGCAATGACGAATGCGAAAAGTGTGTGTTTGCAAGCTACATGATCGCCAACTTGAAGGTGTGGCCCGCCCCCGCAGGGGATGGAGGACGGGCCATCGGGGGGACTCAGAAGGAATAGCGGAGCGATGCGGTCACCGTGCGCCCGTTCATCACTTGCGCATTGGTCAGCCCGCCAGCGGGGATCGCCGCCGAGGCGATCTGCACGATGGCCAGCTTGTCGAACACGTTGAAGGCATTCACGCCCAGGGTGACGCGGTCCACGGGGCGGAACTGCACGAACGGGCTGACCAGCACATAACCCGGCTGCTTCAACAGGTTGCTGTCCTGCGCAAAGCTGCTGGTCGTGCCGTTCAGCACAGTGCCAAACGTAACCTTGTCCAGATTGACTTCAGGCCGCGCCTGGAACGACAGAGACGGGATGTGGCGCGGGCGGTTGCCTTCCAGCGCCGGATCGGTGAAATCCTTGGTGATCTTTGCCTTGGTCCATGTCGCCCCCAGCGTCAGCGCAAACGGCCCTTCGCGGACCTCGCCTTCAAACTCGATGCCCTTGGCGCTGTAGGTGCGGTTGATCGGGATCACCACCACCTGGCCGCTGGCGTCCGCGCCGATCTGGTAATTGCGCTCGCCGGTTGATGCCCAGAACCCGGTGACATAAGCCGTCAGCCCGTCCTTGCGGAATTTCACGCCCGCTTCAGCCTGCTTGACCACGTTATAGGCGGTCGATGGGTCGATCAGCGCGCCGCTATTGGGATCAAGCGATCCTGCCCCCAGAATGCGCTCTGCATTGGCACGCGCGCCCCGGCTGTAACGGGCGAAGACCGAAAGCGGTTCGGCCATGCGATAGTTCACGCCAGCGGAGTACGAAACGTAGTCGTAGTCATAATCCACCGCCGCAGGCTGCGTCAGCGGAAGGATCGCCACCTTCGTTTCCGCGACCGAGATCGTGCCGTTGCGATTGATGTCGAGAGCCGTTTCTCCGATACGCCCGCCGCCAAGGCTGGATGAAAAAACGCGCCCTTTCACCGTTCCGCGATCCCAGCGCAGGCTGCCACCGATCGCCAGCTTGCCGATCTGGTAGTTGGCCGAAGCATAGGGGGCCAGAACCTTGTAATTCAGGTCATATCGCGTGTGATAGGCGGCCAGCGGCACGCCGAAACCAAAGCCATAGGCATAGACCGCGCCATCGGTCAGCGGCACACCACCAGCGCTGGTCAGGTTCACCGGCGCATTTGCACCATTGCCTGCCAGATCGTTGATCGAATTGACAAAATTCCAATACATGTCGACCGTCTGCGACGAATTGTAGACGCCGGCCGTGGTCGTCAGCTTGCCTTCGCCCAGCGCCCACACGCGGCTTGCCCGCAGATCGTTGGTGGCATTGTCCAACTGGTTGTGTCTGGCGTTGATGCGGATCGAATAGGCCAGCAGTCGCGCATCACTGATCGCCTGCCCTGCCAATGGCCCGCCCGCATAGGTCAGCGTTGCACCCGATCCGCCAAACAGCCCCGCAACTGCCGGGGCAGGGGCGGTGATCATCGGCAGGGCTTCGTTATATTCACCGCTGATATCGGCAAAGCGGAAGCGATTGCTCACCGTCCATCCGGCCACGTCGAACTGTGCTTCCAGCCCGACCGATTTGGTCACGCCGCGCAAGCCGTTCTGCGCATCGAGGGTGGTCGGATTGTTGTTCTGGTCCACGCCCAGATAACGCGGGGTAAAGCGTGATTCATAGGCATCACGCCGAATGTCGTTGCCCGGCAGATCGTTCACCTTCGGCGCATCATTGCTGCCCGTCAGCAGGATCGGAAACAGCGAATAGTTGGGCTGCCGGTCATCCATGTATTTGGCATAGAAGCGGATATATCCGCCCGCGAACGCCTTGGTCACATTCGCCTTGATCTGGCCACCCTTGAACCCGTCATAGCCAATGGCACGCGGCCCTTCGCCCTGACGATAGAAGCCACCCACATGAAAGCGCCAGCCATCCCCCAGCGGGCTGCCATAGGCAAAATCGATGCGCTTCAGATCGTAGCCGATGCCGCTCGAAACCTGCACCAGCCCGCCTGCCGTTTCACCGGTGCGCGAAATCAGGTTCACCACGCCGCCGGGCGAATTGGAAGCGAACGTCGATGCCGAACCGCCACGGATCGCCTGCACCTGCGAAAGCGTCAGATCAGCCCGCAGGAACTGATCGGCAGAGGCGAAATGCAGATCGCCAAACTCCAGCACCGGCAGCCCATCTTCCTGCAATTGCAGGAACTTCGATCCATCTGCCGAAAGCGGCAACCCGCGCACGGTGATGGCCGAAAAGCCGTCGGTGTCCGATGTTTCTGCGCGAATGCCGGGAATGTTCTGCATGATCCCTGCAACCGAGCTGACGGAAAGCTTGGCAAGATCGGCCTCATCGATCACGCTTGCCGAAATCGCGGTGTCCAGAAGATCGCGCCCTTTGGCAACGCCGGTGCTGAACGCCTTCTTTGCCGGAGCCGCCTGCGCGGCCTTTTCGCCGGAGTTGCTTTCGCGGGCCGGCGCCTCGTCGGCAGCCCAGGCGGTATGCGGCGCGGTAGTGGCAAGCAGGGTAGCAGCAAGAAGCGGGAATTTGCGCATCGGTGTCCTCATGTCGACTTGGAATGGTCGATTTCTGTCGAGTATCACCAATAATCACGGGCTATTAACCCTGATGCTGCGCAGGGCTATGTAAAATTACCGATATTATCAGATATTTGTATCACCTTGCGCAGCGAATAGGGACTTACCCCTAGTTGGCATTGGCACCCTGTTGGGCATGAGCGCCTATTTTCGGCCTGCACATATTGCCGGTTTCAACGAAAGTATCTGTTTTGTCCCTGCCCGCGACAGTTCCCACAATTGACGAAACCATGAACCGGCCAGCGCCATGTGCCACAGGCCGGGCCGAGGCACAGTTGCGGATAGAGGCTGCAAAGGCGCGGGACTTCGGCAAAGGCTTCCTCGCTGCCATAATGACAAGCCTCGCGCGTGTCCTGCCCGATGCTCCGCAGATGCGCCAATGTATTGAACGCTGGCCAGGTGATCTTGCTGGTGCAGGCGTAATCTTCCGCCTCAACGCGGGGCTGCACGCGCTGGCCCGTTCGGGCAAGCACGGTGCATTGCAGCGGCTCTATCGCACTGCCACCGCAGAAACCTGCCCGGAACCCGAACAGCTTGACCGGCTTCTGGCCGATGTGTTGACCCACCACACCGCCGAACTGATGGAATGGATGGCAGGGCCGACCCAGACCAACGAAGTGGCCCGCGTCGCCGGTTTCGTGGCCGCCCTTCTGGAACTGAACGCGCCGGCTGCCCTGTCTTGCGAAGTGCTGGAACTGGGCAGCAGCGCCGGGCTGAACCTCAATCTTGCGCGCTATGGCTGCGTGATGGGCGAGACATTCAGTGGCGATGTTCACAATCCGGTGCAGGTTGCCCCGCGCTGGCATGGGCTTTCCCCGCCGCCCGGCCCGCTGGTCATCGAACGCGCGGCAGGCGTCGATCTCAGTCCGCTCGATATCGGCAACGATGCCGATTGTGAACGGCTTCATGCCTATATCTGGGCGGGCGAACGCGCCCGCAGCGTCCGCCTGCGCGCGGCCATCGCGGTTGCGCGGTCGCATCCACCACAAGTCGCCACGGGCCTCGCCAGTCGCTGGCTCGCCATGCAGCTTGCCCGTCCGCAAAGGCAGGGCACGCGGCGCGTGATCGTGCATTCGATGGTCGTGCAATACATGCCGCAAGTCGAACGCGCAGCGGTGGATGCCGCGCTCACTTTCGCGGCCACTGCTGCAACCCCTTCGCGCCCGCTGGCCCGCATCGGCATGGAATGGAGCGCGGATCGCAGCACGGTGGAACTGCGGGTCACCCTGTGGGATGGCAGCAGCGCCGCTGGCCGTACCGTGGTCGCAGCACACTGCCACCCCTATGCCGAATGGTTCGAATGGTACGGTCTGAAGGGCATTTTCTGAACTGCACCTAGATGCACCTAGCCGCACTTAGACCGCCGTTTCAGCGTCCTACGAACACGAAAGGCGCCCATAGCGCGGGGTCACGCAGGCCTGCATCACGCCCTTTTGCCATCGCCAGCATCGCCCGCTGAAGTGCCGTCGCCGGATCGCTTCCCCGCGCGAATTGCGACAGCGTTTCGACCGACAATCGCGCCGCCACATCATCGCGCACCGCCCAGTGCGAAACCAGCAGGTTGCCCGCCCCGGCGTGTAGAAAAGCCCGCGCCAATCCGCCAAGCCCGCTTCCGTCGATGCCTGAACCGGCGGCTGTGTTGCAGGCCGATAGAACCACCCAGGCCCCAGAAAGCCTGAGGTTCATGATCTCGTCCGCCGTCAGCAGCCCATCCCCTTCGCCCGCCGGGGTCAGCACCAGCGCAGGTTCGTGCAGCCCGTCGATCTCTCCGGCAACAAGCCCGTGCGTCGAAAGCGCAAGAACATCGACCTGCGCCATGTCCGCGCCGATCAACGCCGCCTCGGTCGCGTCTCCCCCCGTCAGCACCGTGCTTTCCCGCGCGCCAAGCGCCCGGCCCAATGCGGCCAGTTCCGCAGCGCTGGCGGGAAGGGGCGGGAGATCGGCGAGGCGCTGCGCATTCGCGGCGGAGCGGAAGGGGGTGGCGCTGGCAAGCTGGAGACCATCACGCCCAAGCTGCGGCGCACCAAGCGCAAGGTAAGCACGCGGTTTCTCGTGCGCTTCCCGAGGCTTGGCAGACATTGTGGCGAGGCTGGGCAAAGTTACGAGTGCGTGATCTTCCACCAACCAACGCGGTCGTTCTGCACTGCCGCCTGCCAGCACGGCAAAGGGCAGCGAGGAAAACGCACCACCTGCTGAAATGAGCACGCGCCTGCGCTTACCGATGATGTGGGCGACGGCTGCAGGCAGGACCATACCGCGCAGTTCCGCGCTGGCGGCATGATCAAAATTGCCCTGCGTTTCCAGACTCTTGCGCAATTTTTTGACCAAGTTGGCAGCGCGGCGCGACGTTCCGCTGCGCACGACGACCGCCGCCTTGCCATTGGCCGCGATGATGACCAGCCCCTGTGGCCCCGGCGCGACAATCAGCAGCGCTTCGTCTTTGTGCAGCAAACCCTGCGCGGCAGGCAAAGTAAGCCGGTCGGTCACTTCACTGCGCACCAGTTCGGGCGCGATTTCAGCCACTTGAGCCGTCAGGGCGTCAAGCCGCGCAGTGGCGGCGGTGCGCTCTGCCTCAAGCGCAACAAGCCGATCTGGCGCGGCGCCTTGTCCGGCAAGGCGCAATTGCCTGTCGAGCAGGGCCTGCACCGCCACCGCCGCATCCTGCCGTTCGCGCAAGAGCGCGGCCCTGGCTGGATCGAGCGCGGCCATCCGGCGCGCGGCAGCGCGGGCGGCAATCCCGGCTGAGCCTTCGACCACCGGCTGCGCCAAAGCAAAGGCCTGCGCCACATCGCCCGCCTGCGCCGCCGCTTCCAGCGCCCAGCCAAAGCCGGTGCGCAATGAACGGTCCAGCCCGGACCGGCGCGCCCCGGTCGCTTCCAGTTCGCGCAGGCGCAGGTCCAGCCCGGAGGCGGCGGCAAGGGCGCGGGCAAGCCCTGTCGGCGCATCTTGACCACCGGCATCGGCAAACACTTCGAACGCCGCAAGCCGCGCTTCACCCACCAGCGCGGCATTATCGGCCATCATGCCGCCCGCCTTGCGCAAATCCTGCGCGCCTTGCTGCACAGCGCGCGCCCGCGCAGGATCGCCCGCCTCGAAAGCGGCAATGGCAAGGCGATCTTCCCCATCGATCCTTTCACGATGGTGCGGCGGATAGCGGCGGGTGCGCACGTCGGATACCGTCGCATATTCTGCCAGCGCACGGTCCGTATCGCCTTCTGCAGCGAATGTCAGGGCCAGCGTTTCCCGCGCGAGCAGGGCGCGATCGGCCTCGCTCCCCAGATCCTGCACCATCTTGTCCGCCGCCGCGCGGGCAAGGTTCTGCGCCTCTGCCACCTTGCCATTTGCGGCAAGAATATTGGCGAGCGTGGCCACGTAGCTCAATGTTTGCTGGCTTTCGCCGAAGCGCGCATAGGCCAGATCCATACCCCTGCGCGCCACGTCCTCGGCTTCGTCCAGGCGTCCAAGGTCCATCAGCACGCGGGCCAGTGTGTTGAGATTGACAGCAAGGAACGGGTGCTTTTCGGGCAGGAAACTTTCCAGCAACGCCTGCGCCTTGCGTCCTTCCTCAGCCGCTTCTTCAAGCCTGCCCGAAGAATAGAGGAACGTGACGAGATTGGCAAAATGCGGCGCGGCATTGACGGGTATGGGCGATAGGCGGCGGTCGATGGCAATCGCTTCGCGCACGCTGGCAATGGCGCGGTCCGTCTCGCCATTGCGGATCTGCGCGTTGGCAAGGTTGGACCATGCAGCCGCAAGATTGGTGCTGGGCTGCCCGCCCGATGTGGCCACGCGCCAGTCAAGCACCTGCTGACCAAGCGCAGTTGCCTTTTCGAACTCGCTCAGCGTCAGATACATGACGACTTGCGCATTGGCGACGAGCATCCGCCGTTCGCGCCACTGCGGCCCCGCAGCATCAAGCACGGTTGCAATGCGTTCAAGCCGGGCAGCGCCGCCCTTCACATCGCCCTGCAGATAATCGGCGGTGGCAAGTTCTGCCTCAAGCCATGCCAGTTCGGCGTGGCCTTCGGGATAGAGCGTGCGACCATAAGCCAGAACCTGTTCGAAGGCCTTGCGATAGGCTGCGGGATCCGCCCCTTCATCCAGCGCATCGGCGGCGGCAAACATCGTGTCCAGCTTTGCGCGCTGCTGCACCGTCGGCTCGGCATGAGCCGTTCCGATGCCAAGCCCGATTGCCACCGCGCCGATTACGACGCACAGCCTTTTGCCAGCAATCCTTCCCATCGGCGCAGCATTGTCGAACGCTTGCGCAATGGCAAGAATCCTATTGAAAGATCGGCACAAACACCGCCCAGGCCAGCAGCGGCCCCACGCCCACGATCAATGCAGCATAGCCCAGCAGTTTGCGCAGCATTGCGGGACGTTCGGCTTCGGGCGAATTGCCGACGATCAGCGCGCCGTTGGTCGAGAAGGGGGACGTATCGACGATGGTGTTGGCGATGCACAGCGCCGATATCACCGCCATGACCGATAGCTGCGATCCCGCCAGCAGCGGCACCGCCAGCGGGATCATCACGCCGAGCAATGCGGTGGACGAAGCGAAAGCCGAGACGACGCCTGCCAGATAACACAGCAGCAATACCGCCAGAGCCGGTGAGCCGACCTGTCCGATCATGTCGCTGACAGCGGCCAGCGTGCCCAGCCTTTCCATCAGGCCCACATAGATGACGATGCCCGAAATCAGCAGGATCGTGGACCAATCGACCTGTTTCAGCGCACCGTCCTGTGTGCGCGGGGCGACGATGGCCAGCGCAAGGATCACCATGAGCGCCATGAAGCCGATGTCGATCTTGAACAGCAGTGCGCCGATGGCCAGCGCGGCAAGGCCGACCAGCGTCCACGCACCGTCGCGGCCCAGAACAGGGGGCGCTTCTGCGATGCCTTCGTGCGTAACGCCACTGGCAGCTTCGCGGCGCGCATAGAAGGCCCAGATCACCAGCGCCAGCGCGGCGTTGAAGGCGGCGCTGGCGAGGAACAGATACGTCGGATCAGGCTCTATCCCGCTGGACGCCAGAACCTTGTTGGTGATGCCGCCATAGATCGAGATGGGCGAAAACGCGCCCGCCTGCGCGCCGTGGACCACGAGCAGGCCCATCATCAGGGACGAGAATCCATGACTGCGGGCAAAGCGCAGCGCAATCGGCGCGACCACGGCAACCGCAGCGGGGCCGACCGCGCCCAGCGCTGTCAGCACGCCGGCAACGACGAAGACGAGCAAGGGCAGGAGCGCCGTATGCCGACCCAGCAGCGCGGCAGCACGCGCCACCAGCCAGTCTATCGCGCCGTTGCGGCTGGCGATGCCGAACAGGTACGTGATGCCCAGCAGCGTCAGGAACAGATCGGTCGGGAAGCCCGCCAGCACGTCCTTCACCGAAAGGCCGCCGACGAAAACGCCAAGGCCCAGCGCAGCGGCAAGGCCGATCAGCCCCATGTTGACCGGCAGCCAGACGGCAGCGGCAAAGATGACGATCAGGATCGCCACCGATAGCAGGATCATTGTTCTTACCCCCTCCCGACTTCGGTTACTGGCTGAAGAGTGTCCCGTAAGTCTCCCGTAGCAGGGCTTTTTGCACCTTGCCCATCGTATTGCGCGGCAGTTCTTCGACAAAGACGACCGCGCGCGGCTGCTTGAAGCGGGCGAGGCTGTCTTTCAGCGCGGCAAGCACTGCTGCCTGATCCAGCGCGCCATCGGTGGATTTGACCACCGCGACCACGGCTTCACCCATGTCGGCGTGCGGCACGCCGATCACCGCGCTTTCGGCAATGCCGGGAATCTCGTCCAGCGCGGCTTCGACTTCGGCGGGGTAGATGTTGAAACCGCCCGCGATGATCAGATCCTTGGCCCGGCCGACGATGTGGACATAGCCGTCAGCGTCGATAAAGCCGAGGTCGCCGGTGATGAAGAAACCGTCCGCGCGAAATTCCTGCGCGGTCTTTTCCGGCATCTGCCAGTAGCCGCCGAACACATTGGGGCCTTTCACTTCGATCCCGCCAATCTCTCCCTGCGGCAAAACGGTGGCAGTTTCAGGATCGGCGATCCGCACCGCCACGCCGGGCAGGGGGAAGCCGACGCTGCCGGGCTTGCGCAGGCCGTCATAGGGATTCGACGTGTTCATGTTGGTTTCGGTCATGCCATAACGTTCAAGGATGGCATGGCCTGTCAAAGCGCTGAATTCCTTGTGCGTTTCGGCAGACAGGGGGGCAGAGCCGGAGACGAACAGGCGCATCCCAGCGGCCAGTTCGCGCGTGAAACCGGTGTGGGTCAGGAGCCGCGTGTAGAACGTGGGCACACCCATCAGCACCGAGGCTTGAGGCATCAGACTGACAAGCGCATCGGCATCGAACTTCGGCAGGAAAATCATCGCCGCGCCTGCCGCGATCGTCACATTCGTGGCCACGAACAGCCCGTGCGTGTGGAAGATCGGCAGGGCGTGGAGCAGGCGGTCCTCTGCCGTAAAGCACCAGTATTCGCGCAAGGTCAGCGCGTTCGAGGCGAGATTGGCGTGGCTGAGCATCGCGCCCTTGCTGCGCCCGGTTGTTCCCGACGTGTAGAGAATGGCGGCAAGGCCATCAGCGGCGGCGGGCGCAGAATCGAAGGTTTCAGGCTGACCGGCGGCGGCATTGATCAGCGTTCCGCCGGTGCCATCGGCATCGAGCGTCAGCCACGCGGACACGCCAAGGTCGGTACAGAGCGCGGCCATCGCCGGTTCGTCATCCGGGCGGCACAGGACCAGCGATGGACCCGCATCACCCAGGAAATAGCGAACTTCGCCAATGGTATAGGCTGTGTTCAAGGGCAGATAGACCGCACCTGCCTGCAAGGCTGCGAGGTAGGTGAGCAGTGCGGTTTGCGACTTTTCCACCTGCACGGCAATCCGGTCCCCCGGCTGCACACCGCTTGCGCGAAAAGCATGGGCCAACTGTGCCGAACGCGCGAAGGCGGCAGCATATGTCAGCACGCTGCCATCCTGCGCGATCAGGAATGGTGCCTGTGGCGAAGCGGTGCAGGTGGCGAGGAACAGGGACAGGATGGACTGCGCGGCAGATTCGGCCAAAGGGGCACCCATTGTTGTTGGTGGTGAGCGACGGTTGTGATGACACCGGTTGTTTCCGGCCTTCGTGTATGCAAGATTCGCGTATTCGCACATTTGGGAATGCAACACCTGTGAATGCAGAGCAAGACCCCTCAGCCGCGCCGCTGCTGTCGGAACGCATCAGGCTGGCACTGGCTGACGAGATTACCGCCGGCCTGATCGCGCCGGGAACGCAACTGGACGAACAGCAGCTTGGCACCCGATTCGGCGCATCGCGCACACCGGTGCGTGAGGCTTTGCGCCAGCTTTCCGCATCGGGTCTGGTCGAGATGCGCCCGCGCCGGGGAGCGGTTGTGGCCGCGATGACCGCCGCACGCATCTTTGAAATGTTCGAACTTTCCGCAGAGATCGAGGCATTGTGCGTGCGGCTTGCCGCGTGGCGGATGACACCGCTGGAACGTAATCATCTGCGGCGAATCCACGAGGAATCGGCCGATGCCGTGGCACGCGGTGATATCGACGAATACGATCGGCTGAACTGGCGCTTCCACGATACGATCTATGAAGGCACGCATAACGCTTTCATCGTCGAACAGGCCAAGGCGCTGCGCGAACGCATGGCTGCGTTCCGCCGGGCGCAACTGCGGGAAGGCGGACGTCCGGCCCTGTCCCGGGGCGAACATCAGGGCCTGCTGGACGCCATCATGCGCGGTGATGGCGAGGATGCAGCCAAGCAGATGCGCGCACACATGTTCAACGCATCCGGCGCGCTGGAACGCTTCACATCGTTCCTTGATACGGATCGCAACTAGCAGGCCGTGCATACCAGACTGTCATTTTGATTAGTTTTCGTATGCCGAACTCCAAATTCGTTACAATTTGACACCTTTCTGGCTTGCGCTGTCAAAAGCTGTGTGCAAGATCATGGGAATAACGATCGGTGGCAAGTCATGCTGCGGACGGGGAGGAGCCAGAATCGCTGCACGGAAGCATACTTCCGGCGAATCTCTCTCCACGCTGCCAACCCTGTTGGCAGCGTTGTCCATCGATCGACGCAGGTTGTTTTGAGGGAGAGAGTACTATGAGGAAACTGCAATTTGCCTGTCTGGCGTCGGTGCTTGCGCTGACGGCAAGCCCGGTTCTGGCGCAAGAAGCGCAAGACGCCGCGGAAAGCCAGATCGCCGATGGCGATATCGTCGTGACCGCCAACCGCACCTCGTCGCTGCTGTCGAAGACCCCGATCGCCATGTCTGCCGTTGGCGGTGAAAACCTGATCCAGTCGGGCATCACCAACCCGACCCAGCTTGAAGAAACCGTTCCCAACCTTTCGATCGTGCGCGGCAACGGCCTGCAGATCACGATTCGCGGCGTGACCAGCACCGACGGCACCGAAAAGGGTGACCCTTCGGCTGCGTTCATGGTCAACGGCATCTACATCGCGCGTCCGCAGGCACAGGAAGTTTCCTTCTTCGACATCGAACGCATCGAAGTTCTGCGCGGTCCGCAGGGCACGCTCTATGGCCGCAACTCGACCGCTGGCGTGGTCAACATCATCACCGCACAGCCAAAGTTCGAATTCGGCGCACGCGCCGACGTGGTTTATGGCAGCTTTGACGCGATCAACGCCACCGCGTCGATCAACGTTCCGGTCAGTGACACGATCGCTTTCCGCGTGGCTGGCAACATGGACCAGCGCGACAGCTACCTGATCGACGGCAATGCCGCTGACGGCATCGGCATCGGCAAGTTCAAGAACAACAAGGCCGTGCGCGTTTCGGCGCTGTTCAAGCCGTCGCCCGATCTCAGCCTGCTGCTGATGGGCGATTACAGCTGGCAGAAGGGCAGCCCCAGCAACGGCGTGCCGGTTTCGAACTTCTACTCGAACATCGTCAGCGGCCCGCGCGCCACGTTCGAACGCCCGACCTATCGCGAACCCGATACCACTGCCGGCCGCACGCTTACCCCTGCGCAGGGCCAGTACACCTTCCGCGACAACACCGATCGCGGCGTGATGGGTGAACTGAACTACACGATGGGCAACGTCACGCTGACCTATCTCGGTTCGTACCGTGAATCGGACCGCAAGGAGTTCTCGAACCTCGGCGCGACTGCGGTGACGGCGGACTTCTACGGTTCGTACTGGCAGACCTCGCAGGAAGTGCGCTTGGCCTATGGCGGTGACGGCCCGCTGCAGGCGCAGGTTGGCGGCTACTACTTCAAGGAAAAGTCGGGCATCGCCTTCTTCATCAACAACCTGCTTGGCCCCAACACCCGCTATGGCTTCCCGCAGAAGCCCACCATCGCGGAAAACAAGTCGGCTTTCGGTCAGGTCACCTATGAACTGGTCGAAAACCTGAAGATCACCGGCGGCGTCCGCTACTCGCACGATCTCAAGTCGCGCGTGGGTGCAACCGTGCTCGACACCTACAGCCGCGTTGGCGATTCGGCGAACATCGGCAACTTCATCAGCCGCGCCACCTTCCAGACCAACGACGCTTCGCGCACGTTCAGCAAGGTGACTTGGCGCGCCGGTATCGATTATGACACCGCGCTGGGCCTCGTCTACGCTTCGGTTTCGACCGGGTACAAGGCAGGCGGCTTCAACGACGGTTGCGAAATCGGCAAGGGTCCGAACTGCGTGCTGCCTGCCAGCGTGCTGTACTACCAGCCGGAAGAGCTGACCGCCTATGAAGCAGGCTTCAAGTTCAAGATCAGCCCGGAATTCCGCCTGAACGGCACACTGTTCCACTACGATTATCAGGGCCTGCAGCTTTCCTCGCAGGGCAACTGCGCACCTCCGGGACAGCCGGAAGCGCCGTGCCAGATCACGCAGAACGCTGCGAAGGCCAAGGTCGATGGTGTCGAACTTGACGCCATGATCCAGCCAACCGACCGTTTCTCGGTTCGTCTGGCGCTGAACTATCTCGATGCGCGCTATGACCAGTTCAACCCGCGCCCGACGATCGATTTCAGCGGTCGCGCCCTGAACCGCAGCCCCAAGTGGAGCTGGATTGCAGGCGTGAACTACACGGTGCCGGTTGGCGAAGGTAAGGTGGTTCTTGATGCGCAGACCGCATCGCGTGGCCAGTACGAAGTTACCGATCTGACCAACTTCGTGTACTTCCAGCAGCCGGGCTATTCGAAGACCGACGCTTCGATCACCTACAACGCACCGAACGACCGCTTCTACATCGCGGGCTTCGTGGAAAACCTCGAGAACAACCTCGTGGTGACCGGCGCTTCGATCGGCGCGTTCGGCGCAGTCAACTTCTCGGACCCGCGCACTTATGGCGTGCGTGCCGGCGTGAAGTTCTAATTACTCTCCCTCGCCGACCTGCGTGCTTCCTATCAGCAGGTCGGCAATCGGGCGGGCGGTATCCTATTGGATCCGCCCGCCTTTTTTGTTCCGAGGAAACTGGCGCTTACCCCAGCTCAGAGAGGCGCAGGTGAAGGCGATAGGCGCGCGTGTCAGACCCTTCGACCGGTTCCTGCAACAAGGGCGCAACCCATTCGAAACCCGGGCGGAAAAGCATATCCGGCCCGAATATTGCGTGAGCCAGACACAGCAGCATGATATCGCGCGACGATTGCATGCCATAATGCTCTGAGACCTGCGTGCCTGCCAACGCGCGTCTATTCAGTTCATCGCGGGGCATCGTGGCGGCAAGATCGGGGTTGGCCGTGGCGATCACTTCGGCCATTTGCAGCGCAACTTCGGGAATGCGCTGGGCGGCAAAGGCGGCTGAAACGCCAGGCGATATCGCCAGCATCAGAACATCACCCAGCCATTGCTGATCATACCTGCGCGGATTTCGATCTCGAAATCGGTCGCACTGCCGGGGCCAGCGCGGAGCAGGGGCGTGCCATCAGAGCGACTGCACAAGAGCAATCGTCCATACGCGATCGGTTCAATCCGCACGTCCTCGTCACGGAAAGGTAGCAGGCGCAGGCCGCGCGCTTCATCCTGCAGCATCGCGCGGAAACCTTCGAGCTGCTGATCGGCGTTCTGTCCGATGGCCGCGCAGGTATCGCGAATGCCCGGCTCTGCCGCGTTGACCAACGCGTTGCTGTCTCCCTGTTCAAGCGACGCGGCAAGCCCGCGCAGCCAGGCGATCAACTGCGGTCGCGCGGATGCCGGATCGGCGGGAAGGCGGGAATTGCGCCAGCGCATTCCCGGCAGCGCAGCGGCCAGAAAGCGGTTTTCCGCACCGGTGGGGAAAGTCGGTTCGCCCTGCACATCGGCAATTCGCCAACGCGCCTCTGCCACAACCTCGCCGTTTACTTCGCCTCCGGTAAAGTCCGGCGGCAGACGGTGGACCTGTACCCACGCTTCGGCTTCGTCGAGCGCGGAGCCGAGCGGCTGCCCATCCGACCCCACGAAGCCGGGATCGCCGCCTCGCAGCACGCTGGGTCCGTGGACGGTAATGCGCAGCCGGTTCTCGCCATCCTCAAGCCAGCGGCCCGCAAATTCGATCACGTTGCCAACATTGGTGCCCGTCAGCGAAGCAAGCGGCACGTCGTTGAGCGAAGCAGTTGCCCGCACGTTGCGGCTATCGGCCTTGATGGCGTACATCATATGTCCTTCAAAGCTTTACTTCGTAAAACGGCTCGGTCTCACCGATGAGCGTGGCCGGGCCATACTTGCGCGTCCAGAAGAACACTTTGACCGATGCGTTCGCTTCTACAGGCGTGAGACCAACCGAAATGTTCGATTCTGGCGGTTGACCGATGCTGCCGTCCCACTTGCCAACTGCCTGAACGCCACCACTGACATCGGCAGAGATATGGATGATCTTGGCTGCAACAATGTTGCCTTCCAGCTTCAGCGTCACCGCGCCGGTCACGGTGGCCGTCCGCCCAACGACGGGCGAATTGGTCAGTTCTTCGTAAGAGCCCTTGAGTTTTACGCTGCCAGAGAGCGTGCCGATAATCCTGGCAGAAAGCAGATCTTCATCATCGGCCAAACCAGGGAATGCCACGCAAAGACCGAAACTGACTTCCAGCGCGGCATCGATAATAGTGATTTCAAGTTCCGCCCCGAAATAGCGACCGACCAACGCTTCGTCGGGGAGCTGTTTGATTCCCCAGACAACTTTGACTTCACCCGACAGCGCCTTGACCGAGCCGGTCACTTTCCAGCCGATCTGCACGCTGCGATTCAGCCAGTTGCCAAGCTTGTCCGCTCCATCGATGACCGATTTGGCCATCGATATCCATTCCACGAAGTCCTTGAACGATGCGCCCAGTTCAACGCCATCGTGTTCGACCGACACGCCGATGCCCGCGACATAGCCCAAACCATCATCGCTCTTTACGTTCTTGTACAACGAACCGCTGGACGCGCCTGAAGCCGGATCAAGCATATCAACGGAGCCATACGTGTGGGTCGTGTCGAAAGTGCCCGCGCCCTTGCGGTCAATCGTGCGGCCGATCTTCGCTTCCTGCTGGGAAACCTGTGTCACCATACCACTTTTGTCGGTGACTGTGATCTGCTTGTCCGAAAGGCTGGCCTTGCCGCCATCCAGGGCGACACCCCGTGCATCCCGCCCTGCATACTGATTGGTAAATTCGCCCTCGATCTTCTTTTCCACGGTCCGCGTCTGCGCGCCCGCATTTTTGTTGGTCGTCGTCGTTTTCGAAACCGACAAAGACCCGCTGATCGATTCCGGGAAGCTCAACTTCACGATCAGAAGCTTTTCCGGCAGTACTTTGATCTTGCAGGACATCCCGCTGACGGCCTGCGACGAATTACGGTTGCCGCAGGAATCCGAACTGATTGTATAAGTTCGGGAAAGATCCGTTTTGCGGATGAGCGCGGCAAGAAACGCCAGTGGCGTGAGCTTGGAACTGATCACAGGATCGGTAATCGGCGCAGCAAGAACGCTGAATTCACACGAGGTGCGCCCATGCATGGGGCTGGAAAGCCCCTTCGGCACCGGTTCGATCGAAAGATCGGGATGGGATTTCGCACCGCAAAAACCCGGCCCCGGCTCCAGCTTGACTTTGATTTTTTTTGGTTCGCCCTTGCGGCTGCCTTCAACCGGCGCGACCAATTGTAGATCGACCGTGCGCAGTTTCACGCGCCCGCTGATCCGTGCCGGAGGGACCGGCATCCCATCCAGCGGTGCTAACGTGATCGTCTGGAAACCGCTGGCGGGTTTCTCCTTGATCAGCTTTCCCAACCAGTTCTGCGATGTAAAGCGCGCCCACAGCGTTTCATCCGGCGGCGGCAGTGAAATCGTCATCGCGTTGAGATCGCATGGTTCCAGCGACTGTGGCTTGGGCGGCGCCAGCAAACCAGCCACGCCGCTGCTCTGCTGGCGCAATGGGCAGGATTGCACCGTTTTCAGCGGGGCAGGCGGGGGGACCGGGCAGGATGCAGGTACGGGGACAGGCTTTGCTGTCGGGGCGGAAGCGGGCGTTTGCGCGGGTGCGGGCAAAAGCAGCGGCGCAGGTCTTTGCGGGTCCAGCAGGTTCAGCGAATTGTTGGCCATGCGCGACCAGGCAGATGTTGCACCGGCCCCTTGGCCCGAACCGCCACCGAACTGTCCACCGCCCGCTTGCGAGGCCATGCCTCGTACTCCCCGTGCTGCCCAGAATCACGCTACCTGCAAATGCGCTATCCTGCAAAGCATGGTGCGCCGCTGTGCGTTGGCGCACGAATGCCGGGGCTTCGGAGCAGTTCTGGCCGATTCAAGCCACCGAACGGTTGAGTTCTGTCACCTTGCCATCTTCCACATCGTCTGCTTCCAGACATTCGCGGAAGCTTTCCAGCCACCACATCACGTCGCGGCGGCGCACGTCTTCGATCATTGCGCTCCAGCGCATCTTGCGTTCAGTCAGCGACATGCGCAGCGCGTGTTGCAGGGCGTCCGATAGTTCTTCGGCGCTGTATGGGTTGACCAGCAAGGCTTCCGGCATCTGTTCTGCCGCCCCGGCAAAGCGCGATAGGATCAGGACGCCCGGATCATCCGGGTCTTGCGCCGCGACATATTCCTTGGCCACCAGATTCATCCCATCGCGCAACGGTGTGACGAGGCCGATCTTCGCCGCGCGATAGACGCCTGCCAGCACATCGCGTGGGTAGCCCTGATTGACATAGCGGATGGGCACCCAATCGAGTTCGGCGTGAGCGCCGTTGATCCGTCCGGCAAGGCCTTCCAACGTCGACCGGATACGCTGATAGCTTTCCACCGCCCCGCGCGATGGCGGCGCGATCTGGAGCAGAACCAGACTGTTACGCTCTTCCGGGTGCTCTGCCAGAAAGCGTTCGTAGCCCAGAAACCGCTCTTCCAGTCCCTTGGAATAATCGAGCCGATCGACGCCCACGATAAGCGCCCGCCCGACAAGGCTGGCACGCACTTTTTCATAGGTGCGGCGCGCGGTCAGGCTGCGGGCCATCTCTTCGAACGCGCTTGCATCGATGCCGATGGGGCAGGCGACAAGGCGCACACTACGCCCATTGCAGCGGACAATGCCGTTGTCGTCCACCGTCGCGCCCATCTCTGCCTTCACGAAATCGACGAAGGAATCGAGCCATTCCTGCGTGTGGAACCCGATCACGTCATAGGCGAACAGCGTTTCCACCAGCGCAGCGGCTTCGGGCAGGGTGCCCAGCAGGCGGCGCGGGGGCCAGGGGATATGCAGGAAAAAGCCGATGCGGTTCCTGATGCCCCGGTTGCGCAATTCGCGGCCCAGCGGGATCATGTGGTAATCCTGCACCCACACCACATCTTCCGGTTCGATCAGCGGCAGCACGGTCTCGGCAAAGCGCTGGTTCGCGCGTTCATAGCCGCCGGCAAAGCTGCGCTCGTATTCGGCCAGATCGATGCGATAGTGGAACAGCGGCCAGAGCGTGCGGTTGGCATAGCCGTTGTAGTATTCCTCGACGTCCTGTTCTTCCAGATCGACCGTGGCGGTGGCGACGCCATCGGTGCGCTGGAAATTGATGTGGCCGGTGAATTGTTCGGTAACCTCGCCCGACCAGCCAAACCAGATGCCGCCATTGGCGCGCAATGCGGCCGACAGCGCCACAGCCAGTCCGCCCTGCGCCCCGCCGCCCGCGCTGACGCGGTTCGAGATGACAATCAGGCGGCTCATCGGATCGACGTCCAAGGTTTACTCAAAAGCCCTGCGCAGTTGATGATGCCGACCAGCGAATAAGTCTGCGGGAAATTGCCCCACAACTCGCCAGTAACAGGGTCGATGTCTTCGGACAGAAGACCCGATTTCGTGCGTCGCATCAGCATTTCCTCGAATAGGGAGCGCGCTTCATCCGTCCGTCCGGTCAGATGCAGCGCCTCGATGAGCCAGAAGGTGCAGACGTTGAACGCTGTCTGCGGCAGGCCGAAATCGTCCTCGGTAGCATAGCGCAGCATGTGCGAACCGCGCCGCAGACCTTGCTCGATGGCGGTGAGCGTTGAAAGAAAACGCGGATCGTCAGGAGCGAGGAAGCGCAGGTCGAGCAATTGCAGCACGCTGGCGTCCAGATCGTCACCCGCGAACGTGGCGGAAAGGCGCTGCGTGTCCTCGCGCCATGCCGAAGTCTCGATGGTTGCGCGGATCGTCGCCGCACGGTCGTTCCACAGCGCGGCACGATCCTGCAGCCCCAGCGTGGTGGCGATATTGCCCAACCGGTCGCAGGCGGCCCAGCACATCGCCGAGGAATAAGTATGGACCGATTGCCGCGTGCGCAATTCCCACAGGCCTGCATCGGCCTGATCGTGGCTGGCCCATGCGCGCTCACCCACCTTTTCCAGCGCCTCGAAATCCTCGATTCCTGCGGGGCGCAGCAGGCGCTGGTCGAAGAACGCCTGCGCGCTCGACAGCACAATCTGGCCGTAGGCGTCGTACTGGATCTGCTCATAGGCCTGATTGCCCACGCGCACCGGCCCCATGCCGCGATAGCCGGGCAGGTCGGGCGCAAAGCCTTCTTCCAGCCGCGCTTCGCCCAGCACGCCGTATAATGGCTGAATGTGCCCGCCCTTGGCATCGTCAACGATATTGCGCAGATAGGAGAGGTAGTTCTCCAGCACGTCGAGCGCGCCCAGCCGGTTCAGCGCCTGCACCGTGTAATAGGCATCTCGGATCCAGCAATACCGGTAGTCCCAATTCCGTTCGGACCCGGCATGTTCGGGAATGGAGGTGGTCAGCGCCGCCACGATCGCCCCGGTTTCCGCGTGCTGGCACAGCCGCAGCGTGATGGCGGAACGGATCACCGCGTCCTGCCACTCCAGCGGGATGGCAAGGCCGCGCACCCAGCCGCGCCATTCCACGCAGGTCCGCTCCAGCATCTCGTCGATGGTATGGGCGATATTGCCGGTAAAGCTCTCGTCCGGCCCAAGATAGAAATGCAGGGGCCGCTCCAGCCGGAACGTGCGCTCTTCGGCCACCATGCCCACAGGCGCGCTGGTGGTCAGCCGCATGGTCATGGCCGGGCCGGGATAGCGGATATGGCTGGTTCCGCCGATCACGCCGGGCGAGGGGCGGCCCCAATCGCGCGTGGCGCGAAGGCGCACCGTGATGCGCGGGCTTCCGTTGACGGGCCGAACGATGCGCGCAAAGGCCACCGGGCGGAAGGTGCGCCCGGAATGCCGGTAGAATGGGCAGAAGTCGGTCACTTCGATGGCGTTGCCGTGACCGTCTTCGTGCCGGGTAACAAGGATCGGGGTATTGCGCACATAATGCTGCGAGGTGACGACCACGCCTTCCAGCGCAATGTCCCACAGCCCGCTCTCTGGCGCTTCTCCGCCCAGCAGCGCGCTGAACAACGGATCACCGTCCACGCGCGGCACGCAGGCCCAGACGAACCGTCCAGCCTCGTCAACGAGCGCGGAAACGTGGCAATTGCCGATGGGCCACAATTCCATGCTCATGCCTCAATGTTCACGGGCGCGATCGCCCTTTCCAGCCAGTCCAGCACGTCACCAACGCCTTCCAGACGATAGCGGGCAGACGTCCTGCGCAGCGGGCCGACCAGCACACCCCATCCACCATGCGCGGCGGCAGCGGCAAAGCCTGGCTCGTCGGTGAGATCGTCACCCAGCATGATCGGCACGGCGCGATCGAACAGGGGCGTTTCAAGAAACCGCGCCACCGCGCTGCCCTTGTCGCCCCCGCGTGCGCGCAGTTCGACCATCATCTTGCCAGGTTGCAGGTATAGCCCGTGCGCCTCGGCCAATTCGCTCGCCAAGGCCAGACTCGCCGCCTCCAGCTCAGGCACCATGCGATAGTGCAGCGCCACGCCCAGTGGCTTGCGTTCGACGAGAAGCCCCTGATGCGCCTGTGCGAGACGATCGAGGGCTATGGCAACATCTGCCAGCGACAGCGGGATTTCCGGCACACTGGACCTGCCATCGGCAAAGTGGATTTCCTGCCCGTGGCTTCCGGCGATACCTATGGACTGCAGGCCAAGCTGCTTGCGCACGAAGTCCGCATCTCGCCCCGTCACGATGGCCAGCCTGCCATCAAGCCGCTCTGCCAGCGCAGCAACCAGATCGCGCACGCGTGCATTGGCCTGCACGGCATCGGGCCGATCGATCAGATCGACAAGCGTTCCGTCAAAGTCGAGAAAAAGCCCTGCTTGCGCTGGCAATTGCGACGGTGGAATATCGAGATCGCGCTGTGCAGGCGCGCGCATCTCTGCGGCTTGGGGGCCTTGCGGGTCCAATGCGGGGTCCAATTTCTGCTTGCTTTCAACGTGATGAATGCACGCCCAGCGCAGGGGTTCCCGCTTTTATTGCAATGCAGCATCACCGGACGCAGCGTTCAGCCCCGCCCGGTGATGCTGTTTGCGTGTCAGAAATCGATGGACGCGCTGGCCCGGAACGTGCGCGGTTGGCCCTGCAGCAGCGCGGCGGCGAACACATCGAATGCCGATGCCCAGTACCGCTTGTTGGCCACGTTATCCACGCCAAAGCGCAGCGTCAGTGGCTTGCCGCCAGCATTGGCGACAAAACGTGCGCCCAGATCGAAGCGTGTCCATTCGGGGATTTCCAGCGTGTTGGCTACGTTCACGGCCTGCTTGCCAGTGTGAACCACGCGGCCCGTCAGCGTGAATCCGGTTGAGGGGATATCCCACTCCACGCCGGCATTCCCGGTCCATTCAGGCACGCCCACGGCGCGGTTACCCTGGTTGGCCCCGCCCAGCGTGCGGCGCAGCTTCGCATCGATCACCGATGCACCGCCGATAAAGCGCAGGCCGTCCACCGGTTCGCCATTGAGCGTCAGTTCCACGCCTTCGTTGCGCTGCAACCCGTTCAGGCCAAAGCGCACGCGCCCGTCGCCGGTCCCGGCATCCACCGAATAGGCGACCGGCAGATCGATGCGGAACAGCGAAAGCCCCGCTTCAAACCGGCCCATGCGCAGCTTGCCGCCCACTTCATACTGCTTCGACCGGATCGGCCCGAACACTTCGCCCGAATTGATCACCAGCGCATCGATCGGCGCGGTCGGTCCCTGTTGCAGTGCTTCCACGCGATTGGCGAAGAGTGAAAGCCCCGGCAGTGGCTTCACCACCAGGCCGACAACCGGCGTCGCCGCAGATTCCCGATAGGTGCCGTCCAACAGGCCGCCGTTATAGGCGTTATAGCTTTTCACCTCGATGTCCTGCAGGCGAAGCCCGCCAGTGATCAGCACCTTGCCATCGAAGAGGCCCACCGTGTCAGACGCGAAAGCGGACAGCAATCGGCTGCGGCTGATCGGGAACGGATTATCCAGATCGCCGCCGACAAAGGCCGAAGCCGGGATTGCCGCTTCAGGCGCATCATAGATGTTGGTGGCGAAGCCTGCAAAACCGGGACCATAAAGGAAATCGAAGGCGTTGCGATTGACCTGCCACACCGCGCTGCCGCCAAAGTTGAACTCATGCGTGATCGCACTGCCCAGCTTTACCGTGAAGCCCGCTTCGATGGCTTCGTTGTTGTCCGTGCGCGGCACATAAAGGGCATTGCCGTTGGCCGCACCGGTGGTCGCGTTCAACACGGTGATGCCGCCATAGATGCCCTCTTCGCTGCCATCGCGCGTGCCTGCGCTGATGTGGAACATGGCATTGTCGCCCAGATCCTGTTCGAACCGCAGCACGCCAAAAATGTCGCGCAGATCAGTGTAGGTCCAAGGCTGCGCATAGTTGGCCGAGGCATCAGGCACGGTAGGGATCGTGGCCGTGCCGATCGTCACCTTGGGACGCAGGCCATCCACTTCCACCCGCTGATAGCCAAGATCGAGGAAAAGGCGGGTGTTGTCATCACGCCAGTCGAATGCCGCACCGATCACGGCAGTTCGGCGGAACTCGCCGTCCACTGCCACATCGCCGCTGCGGAACGCACCATTTATGCGCACGCCAAAAGCGCCATCATCGCCCATGCGGCGCGATATGTCGAAGCTGCCGCCGAAATGCTGGTCAGAGATATATCCAAGGGTGGCGCGGGTCAGCGGCACATCACCCGCGCGCTTCAACTGGAGGTTGACCGCCCCGCCGATCGACGAACCACCGGGGGCGGCACCGTTGAGGAACGCCGATGCGCCGTTCAACACTTCGACCGACTGGAATAGTTCGGGAGCGATCAACTGGCGCGGGGCGATACCATAAAGCCCGTTCAGGCCGACGTCGTCACCATAAAGGGCAAAGCCCCGGATCACGAACTGTTCGGCAGCGTTGCCAAAGCCGTAGCTGGTGCGAACAGTGGGATCGTTTTCCAGAACCTGCCCCAGGGTGACAGGCTGCTGGTTCAGAATCAGCGCTTCGTTGTAGGCACGAATGGTGAAAGGCACGTTCTCTGCCCGCTGGCGGCCCAGCGCGCCAAGATCGCCTTCGCCCATCACCTGCGATGCGTTCAGCGCCTTGGCACTGACGATGATGTCGTCGGCGCCGTCACTGTCCGCAGCATCCTGCGCAAGGGCAGGTGTGGCCATAAGAGGAAGCAGCGCGGCAGCGACCAGCAGCGATGTGCGACGGTTCATGATATTCGCTTTCATTTCAAGGCAGCGCGCCGGATGCGGCGACGCCAGAGGATGACAAAGAGCAGGCAGGGCAGCACCAGCAGCGCCACCGAAACGAAATCGCGCCAGCCATCACCGGTCAGACCCAGGACAAGGCCGATCAGCGCCAGCAAGGCCAGGAATAGGGGAACGCCAAGAATCGCTGTTGCGCTCCGCTGGCCGGTTCGGCTCATCGGCGCTTGCCCCACCATAGTACCAGTCCGGTCCACAGTACCCACAGCGTCCCCACGGTAAGCAAGGCCCATACGATTTTGAGCATGAGCCCGCCGTAATCGCCAAAGTGCAGCGGTTTCGACAGCATCAGCGCCTGCATATAAGCGGGCATCGGGCGCACATCGATCAGCCTGCCGCTGGCCGCATCGACCAACGCCGGGGTCAGCACATGGCTGGTCAGCGGCGTATCGCCCTGAAAGAAGATCGCGTAATGGCGGGATGATGACCATGCGCCACCGGGGAAGCCGATAAACTGCGGCATCTGGCCCGGCAGCGCTGCCTGCGCCGCTGCCATTGCCCTGTCGATCGAACCATAGTTCGCCGGGGCCAGCGCGGGCTGGCCGCCCTGCTTGGCCACCATGCTTTCCAGTTCGGTCACGCGCCACACATCGGTAAGCGGGTCGGCAAAAGCATTGATCGCGCCGGTCAGGCCAATCACCGCGATCCAGCCCAGCGCCAGCACGCCGATCAGGTTGTGCTGATCCAGATTGCGCACCCGTGCCGACCGGTCGTGCCGCAGCGTGCCAAAGGCAAGGCGGCGCATGAAGGGCACATAAAGCACCACTCCGCTCACCAGCGCCACGATGAACAGCACCGCCATCGTGCCAAGGAACAGCATTCCCGGCAGACCCAGCAGCAGATCGGTGTGCAATTGCAGCAGGAAGTCCATGACCCCATCCTCCACAACTTCACCCACGTTCGCGCCGCTCGCTCGATCATAGGAGAACAGCCGCATTTCAGATCCCGGCGCATCGGCACGCGGCCCAACTGTTACGGTGATCAACGGATTGTCGGGCGAGAAACCGATGAACAGCGGCACGCCGGGCTTGCCGGCAGCGCGCGCATAGTCCGCCAGCGCGGATGCCACCACCGCATCAAGCGGCTGCCCACTCCGGGCCGAAGCAGCCCCCTGCAACTCGCCACTTTCGGACAGGTGCTCGATCTCATCATGGAAGATCAGCGGCAGTCCGGTCAGGCACAGCATGAACAGCGCCAGCGTGCAGACAAGGCTGCTCCACTTATGAGCCCATGCCCAGGCGGTGATCGTTCGATTCTGCACGGGCGCGCACTAAGCCCGCACAGCGCTGGCGTCAATGCGAATGGCTTGCAATAGCACCTTGACGAATCGCTGAGCGCAAGTGCGAAAATCGTCGAGCCACTTTCCCGCCACGGCGCCGCTTTTCTTCGCATGACGGCAATTTTCATCGCTGTCGTGCGATTTCGCGCGTGCGAAGTGTGAAAACGCGCACATTACAATCCGCCCGTTTTGGATATTCCCCTCCCTGCGACCCGAAGGGCTCTGCAGATGCAGGGTTCTTTACACTTCAGGGGCGGCGATCATTCGCCGCCCTTTTTTTCGTCGTTGCGCCAGTTTTTGACAGATCATGTTCGGCAAAGGCCTTGGCGCTTCCCCCAGCCCATTGTTTTCGTCAGGTGCAGTCCGCACGGTTTGCGTCGAAACGCTAGACCAAACCAACGGATGAGGACGACGATCGTGACGATCAGCAGCGAAGCACTGGAAATGGCCGCCCGCGTAGAAGCCTTCGTGCGCGAAAAGGTGTTTCCTTATGAACAAGACCCGCGCCGCGATCATCATGGTGCCCCGACCGACGAACTGGTCATGGAACTGCGCGAACTGGCGCGTGAAGCCGGTGTGCTGACGCCGCATATCCGGGGCGATGGTGGCCACTTCAACCAGCGCGAAACCGCGGTCATCCTGATCAAGTCGGGCCTGACCCCGCTGGGAATGCTGGCCTGCAACACGCAGGCGCCCGACGAAGGCAACATGTATCTGATCGGCAAGGTCGGCAACCCGGAACTGAAGCAGCGTTTCCTTGAACCGCTGGTGGCAGGCCGCGCGCGTTCGGCCTTTTTCATGACCGAGCCGGCAGACCTGCAGGGTGCGGGCGCCGATCCTTCGATGATGATCACCACCTGCCGCAAGGACGGCAATCACTGGGTCATCAATGGCAAGAAGGCCTTCATCACCGGGGCCGAAGGGGCCAAGGTCGGGATCGTCATGGCCAAGTCGGAAGATCCGGACAGCAAGGGCGGTGCCTGCATGTTCCTGGTCGATCTGCCCGACCCCGCCATCCAGATCACCCGCGTGCCCAACACCATCGACAGTTCGATGCCCGGCAGCCACGCCGAAATCGATATCGTGGATTTGCGCGTGCCTGCCGACCAGATGCTGGGTGATGCGGGCGAGGGCTTCAAGTATGCCCAGATCCGCCTGTCTCCGGCGCGTCTTTCGCACTGTATGCGCTGGCTGGGTGGCTGCATTCGCGCGCAGGAAATCGCGGTCGATTATGCCAACCGCCGCATGGCCTTTGGCAAGCAGTTGATTGATCACGAAGGCGTCGGCTTCATGCTGGCCGAAAACATGATCGATCTGAAGCAGTGTGAACTGATGATCGACTGGTGTGCCTCGGTGCTCGATACCGGATCGCTCGGCACGGTCGAAAGCAGCATGACCAAGGTCGCCGTTTCCGAAGCGCTGATGCGCGTGGCGGACAAGTGCGTGCAGGTGCTGGGCGGCACCGGGGTGACCGACAAGACCATCGTCGAAACGATGTTCCGCGAAATCCGCGCCTTCCGCATCTATGACGGCCCGACCGAGGTCCACAAGTGGAGCCTTGCCAAGAAGCTGCGCCGCGATTGGCGCAACGCGCAATGATTGGGTTGGCCGACGCAAACACCGGCGCGGGCAAGGTTCGCGTCGCGTTTGATGAAGTGGCGCTGGAAAGCTGGCTGGCGGCAAATGTTGCGGGCTTTGCCGGTCCGCTCACCGTCGAGCAGTTCAACGGCGGACAGTCAAACCCGACCTATCGCCTGACCACGCCCGCTGCGCGCTATGTCCTGCGCCGGAAACCGCCGGGGCCTTTGTTGAAAGGCGCGCACGATGTGTTGCGCGAAGCGCGGGTGCAGCGCGCGCTCCACGGCACCGACGTTCCGGTCGCGCAGATCTTCGCGGTTTGCGAGGACGAAAGCGTGATCGGCAGCGCGTTCTACGTGATGGACATGGTGGAAGGGCGCGTGTTCTGGGACGCCGCGTTTTCCGAAGTTCCCAAGGCTGCACGCGCGGCCTATTTCGACGAGATGAACCGCGTGATCGCGGCGCTGCATTCGGTCGATCATGAGGCGGTGGGCCTGGGCGATTATGGCCGCCCCGGCAACTACTTTGCCCGTCAGATCGGGCGTTGGTCGAAGCAGTATCTCGAAGACGAAATGGCTGGCCGCCTGCCCGATATGGATGCGCTGGTCGAATGGCTGCCCACGGCCATTCCCGAAGGCGATGAAACTTGCGTGGTCCACGGCGATTTTCGCTGTGATAACATGATCTTCCACCCCAATGAACCGCGTGTTCTGGCGGTGCTGGACTGGGAACTGTCCACGCTCGGCCATCCGCTGGCGGACTTTGCCTACCACGCGATGATGTACCGGATGCCGGGCGATATCGTGGCGGGGCTGGGCGGGGCCGACCCTGCGCCGCTGGGTTTGCCGACGGAAGCGGAATATATCGGCGCGTACTGCAAACGCACCGGGCGGACGGAGATTGCCAACTGGGATTTCTACCTCGCCTTCAACTTCTTCCGCCTCGCCGCGATCTTTCACGGGATCAAGGGACGGGTGCTGCGCGGCACCGCTTCCAACGCGCAGGCGAAGGAACGGGCAGAGGCTTTGCCAAGGCTTGCCGCATTGGCGCGTGAAGCGATGGAAAACTGCCGTTCGGCGTGAGGTAAGTGCGCTTAGGTGCGCTTAGGTGCGCGTAGGTGCATCCAGGTGCACTTCAGAGAAGCAGTTGTTCGCGGTCCGCCAAAGCCGCCACAAGCTCTGCCTGCGCGGCGGCGTGGCGGTAGTTTGCGTCGATTTCGCGGATGGTGGCATCGGCCAGCGATTCCTCACGCAGGTTGACCAGCAGGAAATCGCTCGCCCCCAAAGTAAACCGCCGCCTCTCCGCCTCGGCCATACGGCGGGCCAGCGCAGCTTCGGCGGTGGCAAGGCCCGCCAGCTTTTCAGCGCCGCCGACCTGCGTGCGCAAATTGGCGATTTCCACGCCGATCTGCTCCTCAAGGAAACGCAGCCGCACCTGCAACGCATCCTGCTCCGCCGCCACTTCGGCAATCCGTCCCTTGGCCGCGCGCCGTTCCAGCGGGACCGAGAACCGCACACCCACCGCGCCTTCCAGCGGTCGGCGGACGGGCGATCCGGGGCCGAAATCCTTCGATGCTTCAGCCTTCACATCAAGCCGCGGCTTCAATTCGTTGGCGGCAAGGCTGGCGCGGATCCCCGCCTGTTCGATCCGCGTAACAAGCGCCTGCAAATCGGGGCGTCCTGCAATCGCGGTGTTCTGATCGACAAGGCGCGGGGTGACGCCATCAGTCAGGCGCGGGGGCAGGCGGTCTGCGGCGGGCACGATGGGTTGGCCCAAACCATCGCGCAGGAACAGCGACAGGGCGTTGGCCTGCAACTGCAGGTTCTGTTCGGCCTGCACCATCAGCGACTTCCGCCGCATGATGTTCTGCTGGTTCTCCACGCCAAGGATGGCCGGGCGCGCGCCCAGACGGATCTGATCTTCAATCGACTTCTGGCGGGTTTCGGCCAGTTCATAAAGCTCACGGTAGATGCGCACGCGCAATCCCGCCGCAACCCACTGCTGATAGGCTTCGATCGCCCGCCGCTGCACGCCGATGGCCACCAGATCGCGGTCGAGCGCGGCCAGTTCGATATCGGTTTCGGCAACCGCGCGCCGCCCGCGCCGCTCATCGATCAGCCGGTCGCGCAGCAGCGAAAACGTTGCTCCGGCTTTCAGTTCGCCCAACTGGTTGGTGATCTGTTTTCCATCGTAGCTGGCAAAGCTGCCGGTGGACACGCGATAGCCGCCATAGATCTGCCCGCCATTGTTCTGCATCGGGCGATAGGCCGAAACTTCAGCGGTGGAGCCATCATAATAGCCCAGCGGGCGGGTATTGGCTTCGGCGTTGAATACCAGATCGAACGCACCTTCAGCCGTGAGTGCGCGTGCATCCGCCTGCCGCTGGCGGGCCATCGCTTCGATGATCTGCGGCGCGTGTGTGGCGGAGGATTCCAGCACATCGCGCAGCGTCAACTGGCGGTCGGTGGGTGTAGAGGCAACAGGCCTATCCTGCGCCAGCGCGGGCTGGACGATGCCTGCCATTGCGGCCCATCCAGCGAGCATGAATGCAAGCCCCGGCCTTTTCCTTTCGTCATTGCGAGCCTTGCGCAGCGAGGGGAAGCAATCCAGAGCGGGTTGCACGATGGCTCTGGATTGCTTCGTCGGCTTTGCCTCCTCGCAATGACGAGGGGTATTTTCAAAGGCCGCCAGGGCCTTCGTCAAAGAGCGGATCATTTGCCGTCCTCGCTCCCGCTATATTCACTGTCATAGCTGCCCGACTTGCCGCCCTTTGCCTTCGCGCCAGCCTTGTCGGACAGGGCCTTGGCCGCCGTGCCCTTGTAGGGGCCAGGATCAACGGGTGTCGGAAACTCCAGCGGGAAATCGTTGAGCTGACGCCACAATTCATAGCCGATGGTAACGGTTTCCATCTGGACCCAACCCCGAACTTTCGAGCCGAGACGTATGTAGTTTTCGTCCGGCCAGCCCGGCTTCCCCGGCATGGGTTCGACCAGCACGCGGAACAACCCGCTGGTCTGCGCCGAAGGATCGATGGTCAGCACGCGGCCATCGAACATGCCCTGCGCCACCGAAGGCCAACCGCTGAACTGGATGGCGGGCCAGCCTTCGAGGTGCAGGCGCACCGGCTGTCCTTTCCGCACCAGCGCCACGTCGCGGCCATCGACCAGCAGCTCGACCACGCGCTGCGCATTGTCCGGGGCCAGCGTTGCCAGCATGTCGCCCGCGCTGACCAACGTAGCCCCGGCGGCAGTGTTGAGCGACTGGATGCGGCCATCGTGCGGTGCGCGCACCAGCTGCGCCGACTGGCGGCCCAGCGCGATGTCGACCTTGCTAAGCTTTGCGCGGGTTTCAGCCAGCTTGGCGTTGAGTTCGGCGACCTTGATCTGCGCGCCTTCGAAATCGCGGCGCGCGGCCAGACCTTCGGCATAGAGCTGCGAATAGCGGTTAACGTCGAGCCGGGCGGTGGCCATCGCCTGTTCTGCGGCGGCAATCTGCGCAATCACCTGTTCGCGTTCAGCGCCAAGGCGCACGAGCAGATCGGGATCGTTGTCGATGATGCGGGCAATGGGATCACCCTTCTTCACCTGCTGCCCATCGACCACGAACCATTTTTCCACGCGGCCCGGCACAAGCGCCGTCACCTGCTGCACGCGATCTTCGGGATTGAGCGCGATAACCTCACCCCGGCCCGGCGCGGTTTGCACCCATTTGACAAGGAACAGTAGCACAAGCAGCAGCGGAATGGTAATCGCGATCATCCGCCCCAGCACGCGCGTGGTGCGGGGTACTTTCAGGCTGGAAAAGGTGCGAAACGCACCCAGATCGTGATGACCGGCGCGCGTGCCCGATGGCGTATTTCCGATTGCCATGATCAACGCTCCCCTTTGGCAAAGGGCAGAATTTCGGACAGGTCCGTCGATTGGTGCTGCGCGTCCGTGCCGATCCACAGCCACGAATCGCGGTGCAAGCCTTCGGGCCGCTCGGTAAATTGCAGCACGGTGGTGCCATGTTCGCGCAATGCCGCCAGAACGCGCGTCAGCCGCGCAGGGGGGATCATGTCGTAAAGCGGGGACAGCATCAGCACGCGCGGCCGGGCCAGCACCGCACCTGCGAGTTTCAGCGCCATCGTCTCACCCACCGAGAGTGGCCAGCCCGAGCCGGATAGCATCGCATCCAGCCCGCCTTCGAGCGCGCCGACGCGGCGATCCAGACCGACGAGTTCGAGCGCTTCGATCATCGTTTCCGGGCGGCCCGGCGCGCTGAGGCCGAGGTATTCGCGCACGGTCATCTCGACGATAGTGGGGCGGTCCAGCACGATCACATCGGAGCGCAGGCGGTACATGTCGAACGTGCCGAGATCCGCCCCGCCGACCGAAACGAAACCGCTTTGCGGCAGGTCCAGTCGCTTGAGCAGGGTGACAAGACCGCGTTCCACCCCCGGCGCGGCCAGCACGCCCACTTGTGCGCCCGCGGGCACCAAAAAATCGAAGTGATGCCCGGCGTGGCGCACATCGCGCAGGCGGATAGCGCCATCGGGCAGGGAAGGCGCATCGGCATCGACCGGCGATTCCTGCGGAATTTCCCAGAACAGGTGCAGCTCTTCAAGGCTGGCGGACAGATCGTAGAACACTTCAAGATAAGTGCCGAGCTGTGCGATGCCGTAGAACACGCTCGACAGGATCAGTTCGGCGGCAACAAGCTGGCCAATCGACAATTCGCCCTGCAGAATCAGCCAGCCACCCATCGCCAGAAGTCCTGCGCTGGCAAAGGCATAGAGCAGCAGCAGCGCGATAGTCTGGCTGAAGGTAGAGCGGAAGTGGCGGCGATGCGCGGCGACATAGCCTGCGGTCACTTCATCCGATCGTTCGATGGCATAAGTCATATGCCGACTGGATTTGTAGATGCCGTTGGAATTGCCGACCGTGCCCAGCCAGTGAGCGGTAGCGTGCTTGGCATGGCTCTTGGCCACGGCGCTGGCAATGGAGGCATTGGCCCAGATGCGCCAGATCACCAGCACCGTCAGCACCAGCACCAGATTGAAGGCCAGGAAGAACGGGTGATAGAAGCTGGTCACCATCAGGCCGACGATGCTTTGCAGAACGATGGTGAAACCGGCAATCAGCAGGCTGGTCAGCGATTTCTGCACCAGCCCCATGTCGAAAAAGCGGTTGAACAGATCGCCGCGCCGCGAATCCACGAAGAAAGGGTTCTGCGCATGGACCGCCCGCAGGGTGATTTCACCGACAAGACGCGCGAAAAAGCGCCGCTCGAACGCGGCGAGCAGATGGACGCGGAACGCGCTGAGCAGGCCTGCCAGCAGCAGCAGTGCCAGCAGGATGGCCGCCAGAGTGAGCAAAGGTGCGGGCAGGGCGGTATTGGCCACCGAATTGATCAGCAATTGCACCGAAATGGGCGTGGCCAGCGATAGCAGCGATATCGCCACGCCATAGAGCAGCGCAAGCCGCACGAAGCCTGCATCGGGGCCAAGCACCTGCCGCGCCCATCGCACGAAATCGCGGAAACGCGGGGGATTGTCATGCGTCGCGCCAGAAACGGCGTGGGCATTCGGAGAGGCCATCGGTTATCGCAATTCCCTTTTTCGCAGATGCAGCATAAATGGAGTGCGTTCGGTTACTTTGTTGAAACCGTCCGTGAACTTTTTTTGCTGGAATGCAGGGAATGGCGCAGGCAAGCGGTGTCGCAAATACGTGCGATGGGGATGCTATAATACAGATGACGTGCCTTCGTGGTCGAATGTCGGAATCTTTTTGGGCGGCTAAAAATATTTGATCCTGGCGGATTTCACGATTTTGACCTTTGCAAACACACACCCATCCTCCGAGGGAGGCAAATGGCAAAATCAATCCGATGGCGGGACCATTGCGCCAGTCGCCGCGTTCTTGAACGCGCGGTCGGAAAGGTTCGGGGCGGTCTGACGAGATTGATAGGAAGTGATTGACGATGAACGATATTAGCGGATCGACCGTAGCGGAATTGATGGTGCAAAGCGGGGTGCCATTCGGCACCAGCGGCGTGCGCGGATTGGCCGACGCCATGACTGACAAGCTGTGCCACGCCTATGCCACGGCGTTTTTGCAGTATCTGCGCCAGATCGGAGAATTTTCCGACGGAGACAGCGTGGCGATTGCCGGAGACTTGCGCGAAAGCACGCCCCGGATCATCTCCGCCTGCGCAACGGCTGTTCGCGATTGCGGGGGCGAGGTGGTCTATTGCGGCAAAGTGCCGACGCCCGCGCTGGCCCTGCACGCGATGGGAAATGCAATGCCATCGATCATGGTCACCGGCAGCCACATTCCGGCAGACCGCAACGGCATCAAGTTCTATCGCCCGCACGGTGAAGTTTTGAAATCGGACGAGGCGGGCATCGTATCGCAGCGCGTCACGGTCGATCCGGCACGGTTCGGCAATGACGGCAGCTTGCTCGCGCCGGTGGACCTGCCGGAAGTGACCGACGTGGTGCCGGCCTATATCCACCGCTATGTCGAGCATTTCGGGGCCGATGCGCTGGAAGGACTGACGGTGGGCATCTATCAGCACACTGCCGTTGGGCGCGATGTGCTGGCGCGTGCGGTGGCGGCGCTGGGTGGCACCGCTGTACCTTTCGGGCGCGAGACGGTGTTCGTGCCGGTCGACACGGAAGCGATCCGTGGTGAGGACATCGCATTGGCAGCGGAATGGGCAGCCGCAAACAAGGTCGATGCGATCATTTCCACCGATGGTGATTCCGATCGTCCGCTGGTGGCGGATGCACAGGGCGTCTGGCTGCGCGGAGACGTGGTGGGTTTGCTCTGCGCACGGGCCGTGGGTGCGGACGTGGCGGTGACGCCGGTCAGTTCCAACACCGTGCTGGAGGTGAGCGGGGCTGTGCCCAAAGTGGTGCGCACGCGCATCGGATCGCCCTATGTGATCGCGGCGATGATGGAGGCGGCTGAGGCCGATCCGGCGGCTTGCGTCTGCGGGTATGAAGCGAACGGCGGGTTCCTTCTCGGCTCTGCCGTGGGCGCGCTGGCGGCGCTGCCGACACGCGATGCCCTGCTGCCGATCGTGGCGGTGGTGCAGGCGGCAAAGGACAAGCCGATTGCCGATGTGGTGGCGGAACTGCCGCCGCGCTACACGTTCAGCGATCGCGTGGCGGACTTTCCGCAGGCGCACAGCGCGGCGCTGATCGCGCTGCTTTCATCCGGCGCCGAGGACGAGCAACTGGCGCGGATCGCGCGTCTGTTTGGTGAAATCGCGGGCTTTCCGACCGCTATCGACAAGACCGATGGCTATCGCATGAGCTTTGCCGATGGCGCCGTGATTCACTTCCGCCCATCGGGCAACGCGCCCGAACTGCGCTGCTATACCGAGGCGGAAAGCGAAGCCAAGGCGCGCGACCTGAACGAACGGGCGCTGGCCCACGTTCTGGCCGATGTTGTGCCCGAAGCGGTGTCTCTCGAAAAGGCTGCCGAAAAGACCGATTGATAAATTTGTATGCAACACATACAATATCACCGGTTGAGAGGGTGAGGTAAAAACAATGGCCCAGATTATCGATGGCAAGGCGCTGGCCGCGCAAGTGCTGGTCAGCACCGCTGCGGATGTGGCGGAGATGGTGGCCGCAGGCGCGCCTGCGCCGGGGTTGGCAGTGATTCTGGTCGGCAACGATCCGGCCAGCGAAGTCTATGTCGGGCGCAAGATCGCGCAGTGCCGCAAGGCGGGCATCCAGTCTATCGAACATCGCCTGCCCGCCGAGACGCCGCAGGAACAGGTGCTGGCGCTGATCGATACGCTGAACGCTGATGCGGGCGTGCATGGCATTCTGGTGCAGTTGCCGCTGCCCAAACATATCGACGCCGCGTTTGTGCTGGACCGGATCAATCCGGGCAAGGATGTGGACGGGTTCCACCCGGTGAATGTCGGGCGGCTTTCTACCGGGACGGGCGGGCTGGTGCCTTGCACGCCATTGGGCGTGATGTTGCTGCTCGATAGCGTCATCGACGACTATCGCGGACTGAACGTGGTGGTGATCGGCAAATCGAACATCGTGGGCAAGCCGGTTTCGATGCTGCTGCTGGAACGTGAGGCGACCGTCACCGTCACCCACATCGAAACGCGCGACCTGCCCGATGTGGCGCGCAAGGCCGACGTGATCGTGGCCGCTGCTGGCGCGCCACATCTGGTGCGCGGATACTGGGTGAAGCCGGGGGCCGTGGTGATCGACGTGGGCATTACCCGCGTGGTCGATCACGATGGCAACACGAAGATCGTTGGCGATTGCGCCACGCACGAACTTGACCACGCCAAAGCGGTAACGCCTGTTCCGGGCGGGGTAGGCCCGATGACCATCGCCTGCCTGCTCAGCAACACCGTGACGGCGGCGAAGCGATCGATGGTTGCATGAAATGCAATTGAGATAGCGTGGTTCGCACTTGCGGAAACCGGTGTCACAATGGATAAGGAACCTGCCTTTCAGGCATCCTCTCCCAAACTTTCAAAGGGGGCCAGCGCAAGCCGGCCCCCATTTTTTTGGCTTGAATATGTGGGCTTAAATCAGCCAGATATCGCCAGCGCTCACGGCGGGCAGTCCGGTGAGTATGGCGATGTGGATCTGTGCCGCACCGCCCTTGCCATCGGCATCATAAAGCAGCGCACCGGTGGCCGGATTGTAGATCAGGTGGTGATCCACCGTGGCCGCAGCCGTGCCGACATGAAATGCGCTTGCCGCAATCTGCCCGGCAGCATCCCCGGCAAACGCGGTGAACACCGATCGGTCAAATTCGATACGGTCGGTTCCGCTGGCAAAATCGGTTATGGTATCCCGGTCCGCGCTGGGGCCAAGCACATCGAACACGAACGAATCCGCGCCGATTCCGCCGGTCAGCCTATCGCCCTGCGCACCACCGGAAAGGCGATCATTCCCCGCGCCGCCGATCAACGTATCCTTGCCCTCAAGACCGAACAGCGCGTTCGCGCCGTCATTCCCGGTCAGCACATTGGCAAGGTCGTTGCCGGTCCCTGAAAGGTTGGCCATGCCCGTCAGCACGACATTTTCGACATTTGCCGCCAGCACACCAAGGCTGACAGACGTGCGGACGGTATCTGTGCCCTGGCCTTCCAGTTCAATCAAAACGTCGCCAACGGCATCCACCACAAAGAGATCATCGCCAAACCCGCCATCGAGCATGTCGTCGCCGATTCCGCCATCCAGCGTGTCGTTGCCATAATAGCCAAGCAGGTGATCGTTCCCGCCGAGGCCCGAAAGCACATTTGCACCATCGTTTCCGGTAATGGTGTTAGCAATGGCATTGCCCGTGCCCGCAAGGCCGGTGGTGCCCTGCAACTGAAGATATTCCACGTTATCAGCAAGGGTTGTGCTGATCTTTGACAGTACGATATCAAACCCTTCGTCGGCCTGCTCGGTTACAGTGTCGGCAGTGTTATCGATCCAGTACCAATCGTTGCCTGCGCCACCAACCATTGCATCAATGCCAGTGCCGCCATCGAGCATATCGTTGCCCGCACCGCCAAACAGCCGGTCATCGTTGGCGTGGCCTAGCAGGGTATCGTCACCGTCACCGCCGGTAAGCGTGTCGTTCCCGGTGTCTCCGCCCAAGGTATCGGCACCGAGGCCGCCATCAATTACGTCATTGCCCGCGCCGCCGTTGATCACATCGTTGCCATCCAGCCCGAACATCGTGTTCGCGCCGCGATTGCCGACCATCAGGTTGCTCAGCGCGTTGCCCGTGGCGGAAAGCGCCGCCGATCCTGAAAGTGTCAACCTTTCGACATTGGCGGAAAGGGTGTGGCTGACGCTGGAGACGACCTCATCGATCCCGGCATCCTGATCCTCGATCACCACATCGCCCGCATTATCCACGATATAGCGGTCATTCCCGGTGCCACCGATCATGGTATCGGCACCGGTTCCGCCATCGATCACGTCGTCACCACCCAGCGCGGTGATATGATCGCTTCCGCCAAGTCCGCTGAAGCTGTCAGCGAAGTCCGAACCGATGATGGTGTCGGCGCCAGAGGTGCCGGTCCACACCATCGCGTCTCGCACATCAGCCACGTTCACCGTCACGTCTTGCACATCGGTGTCATGGCCATCGGAAACGGTGATCTGCACGGCATAAGTGTTGGCGTGGAACGCGGTGCCCTCGAAATCGGGAGCAAACCGGAACGCCAGCGCGCCCGTCTGCGCATTGATCGTGAAGTACCCGGCATCCGCGCCGCCGCTGATCGACCAGACCAGCTTGGCGTTCACATCACCGTCGCTGGCCGTGGCAGTGGTGACCGCAGTGGTGTTTTCAAACACGGTATAAGTTGCTGTTACGCCATCGCCCGATGTGATTTCCGGTGCATGGTTGGGGCCAAAGATGCGCGCCCTGATGCCGGTAACGTCTGTGTCCTGCGCATTGAAGCGCGGATCGTACCACCCGGCGAAAAAGCCGCCGCCCGCCAGCGCTTCAATATCGACGCCGAAATAGGGCTGCGCGCCAGTGCGATCCAGCCATGACTGGCCGCCCACTTTTGCCCCGCTCGCGTCGAAAGTCTGGACGGTAACGCCATAACCTTCGCTGACGATGAAGCCTTGCCCGTTGACGTAGAAGGACGGGCGCCGCCACGCCACGGTGAACGAACCATCAGCGGAAACCGCAAGATCGGGCAGTTCGTTGTAGGTATTGTCCAGATCGTTGACCAGAACCTGCCCGCCCACAGCCGCGCCATTGCTGGCAAAGCGCTGAAGATAGATGTCCTGCCGCCCGTTCAGCGCCACCACGCCCACGGCCACCATACCACCACCGGGCAGCGCTTCGAAATCCCAGCCCGAATAGTTACCACCAAGGCTGATGTGCCCGCCAAGGGCCACACCGGCGGCGCTGCAATTGCGCAGATAGGTCAGACCATCGGCATGGTTCGTGATTACGCCGAAGCTGCCATCGGCGCGGGTCACGATTTCGGCCTGCGCGCTTAACGGAAGGGCCGAGGCAATGACGAAAGTAGAGCCGACCGCCGCACCATCGGTATCGAAAACCTGCGCGCGCATCTTTTTCGCAGCGGTATCGAGCCATGATACGACCAGCTTGCCGTCAGCCAGAAATGCGATATCGCGGCTGAATTCGGTAAAGATCGTGGTGGTGAGATAGGAAAGCTCTGCGCCCACCTTGTTTCCGGCAGCATCGAACGCCTGCCCGCGCACGAAAACGTCCGTGCTTTCGCCAGAAAGATCGCTGCTGGTCCATGCTGCGATGAAGCCGCCGCCGGGCAGCGCACTGATAAGCGGGCGATCTTCAACACCCGCCTCGGTGGTGTTCAGCTGGATTTCCGCACCGATCTTGATCCCGCCTGCGGTAAAAATCTGCGCGGTGACCGAATTGAGATCGTCGTCCGCCGTGGTGACGCTGGGGAACACCATCACAATATTGCCATCAGCCAACTGCGTTACGCTGGGCGAGCCGCGCGTCGTCGTTGGGGTGGATTCGACGGTAAACTTTTCACCAAGCACCAGATTCGCCGTCATCTTCACCCTCGCACCAAACGTGCGCGAGTTTTACTTTCGCATTTCGCGAACGCAATCGTTTCTGATCAGCGCTGCGTCTTTGCGATGCGAACGAAGAACAACAACGGGACGGCAACAAGACAGGCCAGCGCCATCGCGTAGAAATCGTTGATATAGGCGATCATGGCCGCCTGCTGGTTCACCATGCCATCCGCAATGCGCAACGCGGCTTCGCCCGCAGTGCCATAGGCGCCCAGCTGATCGAGATTGAACGGCACGGCGGACTGCGTGACATGCGCGCCCAGTTCCGCGTGGTTGATCTGCACGTTGCGCGCCAGTTCCACCGATGCAGCAGAAATGCCGATCGAGGATCCGATGTTGCGCATCAGGTTGCCCAGACTCGAAGCATCCGTGCGATACTGGGGTGAAAGCGTGGCGAACGAAATCAGGTTCATCGGCATGAAGGTGAAGCTGAGGCCAAGTCCCTGCAGCAGCCCCGCCGCGATGATCGGCCCGCGCGGCATTTCTATTGACCACCCGGTCATCATCCACATCGATCCGCCCATCATCAGCAAGCCAACTGCCAGCAAAAGCCGCGCATCGACCTTGGCCATGAAGCGTCCGAACAGGGTGATCGATGCCAACATGCCGATCCCGCGCGGTGCCAGCAGCATTCCTGCCTGAAACGGCGTGTAACCATAGATCTGCTGCAGCAGGCCCGGCAGAAGTGCCATGACCGACATCATCACCAGGCCGATCAGGAACATGAACGCGAGGCCCACCGTGAAATTGCGATCCCGGAACAGCGCGGTGGGAAACAGCGGCTGCGCCGTGCCGGACAGGTGGAATATGGCCAGCCAACCAGCCCCGAAGGCCAGAACCGCATATGTCACGATCTCTGCCGAGGCGAACCAATCGAGCGTAAGCCCGCGATCGAGGATGAGCTGGACCGATGAAACGGCAATAGCGACCAGCAACCATCCCCGAAAATCGACGCGGCGTTCGCGCGTGGGCGTTTTCGGCAGGTAGAGCAGCAGCAGCAGGAAGCACAGTATTCCGACCGGAAGATTCACGTAGAATACCCAGCGCCAATCGAAATTGTCGGTCAGATAGCCGCCAATGATCGGGCCGGTGATCGGCCCCAGCATCACGCCTTGCGTATAGATGCCCATCATGCGCGGACGTTCTGCCGCCGTGCTGGAATCCAGCGTCACCGTTTGCGCCAGGGGTGAAAGGAACGCGCCGGCCAGCCCTTGCAGGATGCGGAACAGCACCATCTGTTCAAGGCTTTGCGCCACCCCGCAGAGCATCGACGCCACGGTGAACAGCAGGACCGATGCCAGCATCATGAAGCGAATGCCCAGCCTGTCCACCAGCCATCCGGCCAGCGGCAGCGCCACGGCAGAGGCCAGCACATAGCTGGTCAGCACCCAGGTGATCGTGTCCTGCGTTGCGCCCAGCGACGCCGTCATGTGCGGCAGCGCCACGTTGGCGATGGTCGTATCAAGCGTGTACATGACCATCGCGGCCATCGTACCGACCAGCATCAGCGGACGATTGCGCGAGACGATCGGCGGAGTGTCCGCCGAAGCGCCCGCGTTACTTGCCGACATAGACGGTGACTTCGGAACTCAACCCAGCAATCAGCGGCCTTTCCGACTTGCTGTCGATGGAAATGCGCACCGGCACGCGCTGGATCACTTTCACCCAGTTGCCGGTGGCATTCTGCGCGGGGAGGACGGAAAACTCCGACCCTGTGCCAGCGCCGATGGATTCAACCCGGCCTTTCAGCTTCAGACCCGGATAGGCGTCGATGCGGATGTCCGCCGACTGGCCGGGGCGCATGTGATTAAGATCGGTTTCCTTGAAATTGGCTTCCACGCGCGCGCTGCCATCGCGCACCAGCGAAACCAGCGGAACCCCGGGAAACACCATCTGCCCCACCTGCAACCGCGTGATCTGGGTGACAACGCCAGCGGCAGGCGCACGCACCACGGTGCGCTCCACATCGAGCGATGCCTTGGCCCGGCCTGCCTGCGCGGCGGCGATGGCGGGATTGACGCCGGGCACCTGTGCCCCGTTGGCCAACTCCGCCCGCGCCTGTGCAACGCCCGCTTCAATCGCCACGATCCGGTCACGCGCCACGGCAACTGCGTGGCGGGCGGCGTCCATGCGGGCACGGGTGTTGAAGCCCTTGTCCATCAAGGCCTTTTCACGGTCATGGTTGGCCTGCGCCAGCGCCAGATCATCGCGCGCTGCGGCAAGATCGGCGGCCTTGGCCGTGACATCGGCGGAAAGCGCCGTGACCCGCGCCTGCGCCGTGGCGATCTGCGCGTCTGCCTGCTGGATCGCGGCGTTGAACGTCGAAGGATCAATGGTGAACAGCACATCGCCTGCTTTAACGTGCTGGTTCTCACGCACGTTGACCTTGGTGATCAGGCCCGAAACCTCGCCCGCCACGCCAACGATATCCTGCTTGATATAGGCGTTGTCGGTTTCCACCACGCCGGGCTGGCCGAACCAGTACCACAGCCCGGCCCCCACGGCGAGGATCGGTCCCGCCAGCATCAGCACCGACCGAAGGCGGCGCTTCTTTTGCGGTGCCGCGCTGCCTGCGCCACCTTGAACGTCCGATGGGGGAAAGGGGTCTGCTTCAGCCATTATCTGGTTCCAGTGAAAGCTCGTCCGAAAGATTGGTACGGACCCGATCGAGCAGGGCGAGCAATTGTGCGTGTTCCGCATCCGAAAAGCCGGACACGGCATCGGCCAGCGTGGTCTGTGCGCAGCTTGACATGCGTTGCATCAGATCATCGCCCTTGGCCGTAAGGTAAAGCCGCCAGCGCCGCCGGTCTGTCGGATCGTCACACCGTTCGACCAGTTCCAGCTTTTCGAGCCGGTCGATCATGCGCCCGGCAGTGATCGGCTCAACTTCCAGCCAGTTTGCCAGCGCGCCCTGATTGGTGCCCGGTTCGCGCTGGATCGCTGCCATCATCCGCCATTGCGGGCCAGTGACGCCAAACTGGCGCGCGGCCACGCCAAACCGCTTGCGGAACAGGCGTCCGACATCAGATGACAAGAAGGCCACGTTGACTCGCATGTCGTGGCGATAATAGCAGTGCTTATGTTCGGCAATGCAGAAAAAGGTGAGGATGTTCGCGCAAGAACTTGAGGCGGCACGCACGTTGCGGGACACGGTCAAGGCTGCACTGGCGCAGCGGCTTGGCGATGATCGCATCGACGCCCATCAGCGCGCCGCCCACGGCTTTGCCTGGGTGGCGACAAGCGTTGCCGCGCTGGAGGCTGTGGCCGGATGGGCGACGCAATCAGGTTCGGAACTTGATGTGGACGTGGCCCGGCTTGCCTTTGCCGAGACGCTGGCGCAGCTCGTCGGTGGATTGTCGATGGGGCAGAACGAGGTGTTCCGCCCCGCCGACCTCGGCCTTGGCGCGGCGGCGCGTGCGCTGGCGGAGATGTGCTCCGGGCTGGTTGATGCAGACCACGCCGCCACCCGCGCCACTGTGGCCGCAGCGTTGGCGGCGGGGCAGGGGCCTTCCCAAAGCCTTGGCGATACCGATCTCGATACGATCCGCGACCAGTTCCGCCGTTTTACCGACGCGGAAATCCTGCCGCACGCACACAAATGGCACCTCGCCAATGCGCTGATCCCCGATGCCACGGTGCAGGCGATGGCGGACCTCGGCACGTTCGGCGTGTGCATTCCCGAAGCGTTCGGCGGGCTGGGTCTTGGCAAGCTGGTAATGTGCGTGGTGACCGAAGAACTCTCGCGCGGGTGGATCGGCGCAGGATCGCTTGGCACCCGGTCCGAGATCGCGGGCGAACTGATCGTGCTCGGCGGCACGGCAGAGCAGCAGGCGCATTGGCTTCCGCGCATCGCCAGCGGCGAAGTGCTGCCGACCGCCGTGTTCACCGAACCCGATACCGGGTCAGACCTCGGATCGCTGCAAACCCGCGCGCGGCGGGAAAGCGAAGGCTGGACCATCGACGGCGCAAAGACATGGATCACCCATGCTGCGCGATCGGATATGATGACCCTGCTGGCCCGCACGCTGCCCGATACGAAGGGCTACGTCGGTCTTTCCATGCTGCTGGTGCCCAAACCGCGCGGGACGGACGCAGAGCCATTCCCCGCAGACGGCATGACCGGCAGCGAAATCGAAGTGCTGGGCTATCGCGGGATGCGCGAATATGCACTGCAATTCGATGGAATGCGCGCGCCCGCCGATGCCCTGCTGGGCGGCGAAGAGGGGCAGGGCTTCAAGCAACTGATGCGCACGTTTGAAGGCGCCCGCATCCAGACCGCCGCGCGCGCGGTGGGCGTGGCACGGCGCGCGCTGGAACTGGGGCTGGACTATGCTTTGGGCCGCAAGCAGTTCGGCAAGGCCATTGTCCATTTCCCGCGCGTGGCCGACAAGCTGGCGATGAGCCTCGTCGACACGATCATGGCCCGCGAACTGACCTATGCCGCCGCCCGCGCCAAGGACAGCGGCAAGCGCTGCGATATCGAGGCGGGTATGGCCAAGCTGCTCGCCGCGCGCGCGGCATGGGCCAACGCCGATGCCGCATTGCAGATCCACGGCGGCAACGGCTATGCGCTGGAATACGAAATCAGCCGCGTGTTGTGCGACGCGCGCATACTCAACATCTTCGAAGGCGCGGCGGAAATTCAGGCGCAAGTGATCGCACGCGGACTGCTGGAAGGGCGCAACTGATGGGCCAGTGGGATCGCTGGATCGGGCGAAGCGAACAGCGCTCGGACCGGGTGGACGCGGGGCTGGTCACGCGCTGGCTTGCCACGCTTGATCGTGATGCCCCCGAAGATTGCACCGTTCCGCAAGGTCTGCACTGGTGTCTTTGTCTGCCCGATGCGCCCACAGCAGGGCTGGGCGCCGATGGCCATCCCTTGCGCGAGGACAGCGACAACGGCTTTCTTCCCCCGGTGCCCCTGCCGCGCCGGATGTGGGCATCCAGCAAGGTTGAATTTATCACGCCCTTGCGCATCGATGGGCGAATTGAGCGCGTTTCCAACATTGCCGCCATTACCGAGAAGTCCGGCAGCAGCGGCACGCTGGTCTTCGTCGATATCGCGCACGAAACGATCTGCGACAGCGTGCTGTCAGTGCGCGAAGTGCAGACGGTGGTCTATCGAGATGCCGCACCTTCCGGCACGCCACCGGTGCCGCCTGTGCCGGGTGAGGGCGCTTTCAACCCCGCGCCGTGGGCCTTGCATCGTGCGGTGGCCCCGACCGAAACCCTGCTGTTCCGCTTCTCCGCGCTCACATTCAACAGCCATCGCATCCACTACGATCTGCCTTATGCGCAAGGTGTCGAGGGCTATCGCGGGCTGGTGGTCCACGGACCGCTGACGGCGACTTTGCTGCTGGACATCGCCCGGCGCACGCTGGGGGACAATGCCTTGAAGCGCTTCACGTTCAAGGGTGTTTCCCCGGCAATCTGCGGCGAACCCCTGCATCTGGCAATGCGCGGCAGCGGCGAGGCCATCGAACTCGGCGCTTTTGCGGAAGACGGGCGCCAGATCATGGCGGCCACGGCTACGGCCTGACTCTACGCCAGAGGGCAGGGGCCACTGAGCACGAGCCGCACCAGATCGGCCTGACCGCTGGTTCCGGTCTTGCTGTAGATGCGCTTGGAATAGTTGCGCGCGGTTTCGGCTGTCAGGCCAAGGGCCAGGCCCGCCGCCACCAGCGGCTCCCCCCGCGAAAGCGCCTGCGCCAGCGCGGCTTCCTGCGCGGAAAGACCATAGAGCGCACGCAGGACCGATGCGCCCGCCTCGGCATCCTCGCGCCGATCAATCCGTAGCGCGCCGACCACTGCCGGACGCGCCGCAGGGTCATCCAGCGGAAGGTCAGCGCGGCGCAACAGCAGGTCCAACTGGCGGCGCGGATCGATCTGCAGAACGTAAACCGCCGAACCATCTCCTCTGGCCAGCGCAGCACATATACTTTCGAGTTGCCGTGCTGCATCCGGCAGCAGTTGTAGCCGCCGCCCGGCACGCGAGCCGGGTTCTGGCAGAAAGGCCAGCAGGCTTTCGGCGAATGGGTCTGCCGCCATCACGCGACCATCGGCATCCAGCGCGATCTGACCGACACCCATCCGCTCCAGCGTCGTTTGCGCAAGACTTGTCTGCAAACGCTGGCCGATCAGCGCCACCAGTGTGCGCAGGGCGGAGGCGAGGTGGGGCGCGATGGCAGAGAGAAGCGAGACGGCAGGGGCCGAGAAATCCTCGCGCAGGCGGACCAGCACCAGCCAGCCATCGGCTGCACCGCCCGCGCTAACCCGCAGCCAACGGGCATAGCGAATGCCCATGTCTTCCAGCGCTTCGCGCTGAAGGCCGAGCTGCGCGGGATTATCGTAATCCAGCATCTCTTCCAGCGCATAGACCCGTTCGGGGCGCAACGCATGATGCGGATGCAGGCGCAAACCATCCAGTCTGCGGAAATCGAGCGGCGGTTCATGTGCGGCACGCGGCGCGCTGACCGGGATGACGACGGGGGCCTGATCGGGCGCAGCGTTGGCCAGAGTGAGGATCAGAAAAGCATGGCGCGCGCCGGTTCGTGCAACGAGATTGCGCATGAACAGGCCAAACGGCGGCGTTTCATGAATGCCCTCGATCAGGGGCAGGTACAGTTCGCGCTGGTCTGCGGACGTAAAGGCCATACGCCCCGCTCCCATATGGGAGCGAAGGCGTCAAGCTGTTGGATGTTTCCCCGGGGAAACCATATTGGTTCGTGCCCACAGCCGCTGACGCTGATATTCTACGTTCGTCATTGCGAACCTCGCGTAGCGAGGTGAAGCAATCCAGAGCGTTTTGGGCCGACTCTGGATTGCTTCGTCGGCTGCGCCTCCTCGCAATGACGAGGCGAGGGGACACGCGATCCAATTACCTATGCCTTGGGCGTGACCTTGGCGATCTCTGCCAGCACCATATCGGCGTGTTCCTTCCGGCAGATCAGCAGATCAGGCATGTAGGTATCGGCCTGATTGTAAACTAGCGGGCTGCCATCGATGCGCGAACAGTGCAGGCCATGCGCCAGCGCCACGGCGACCGGCGCGCACGAATCCCATTCGAACTGGCCGCCGGAATGCAGGTAGATATCGGCATCGCCGAGAATCACCGCCATCGCCTTTGCGCCAGCGCTGCCCATCGGCACAAGTTCGGCGCCGATGGATTCGGCCACCGTCACGGCTTCGTGCGCCGGGCGCGTGCGGCTGACGACCATGCGCAGCGTTGCGGGGGCAGGCGGAACCTCGCGCGGCTGATCGGTGCGCAGGATGATGTCCGCACCCGGCAGGGCCACCGCGCCAACAGTTGCCACACCGTCAACCGCAAGGCCAACATGCACGGCCCAATCCGCGCGCGCTTCACCATATTCGCGCGTGCCGTCCACCGGATCGACAATCCAGGTGCGCGAAATGGCCAGACGATCGAGGTTGTCCTTTTCCTCTTCCGAAAGCAGCCCGTCTTCTGGCCGCTGTTCGCGCAGGGCATGAACAAGGAACTGGTTGGCGGTGGCATCGCCCGCCTTACCCAGCTTCTTGAGGCTCAGCATCCCGCTTTCGCGCACGGTCAGCAGCAGCTTGCCCGCCACTTCGGCAAGATGCGCGGCAAGTTCGGCGTCGGTCATGGTGGTGTTATCGCTCATGCCCTGTTCCTCAACCCACCAGCAGCGCGACGATGCGTTCAGCCGCATCTTCGGGCGATTCCGCCGTGGTATCCACGCGGATTTCCGCGCTTTCCGGCGCTTCATAGGGGCTGTCAATGCCGGTGAAGTTCTTCAGTTCGCCCGAACGCGCCTTCTTGTAGAGGCCCTTCACGTCGCGGCTTTCTGCCACTTCCAGCGGGGTGTCGATGAACACTTCAACGAACTCGCCATCGGCCATCAGACTGCGCACCATCTCGCGCTCGGCGCGGAAGGGGCTGATGAAAGCGGTGAGGACGATCAGGCCCGCGTCGGTCATCAGCTTGGCCACTTCGCCCACGCGGCGGATGTTCTCGATGCGGTCGGCCTCGGTAAAACCGAGATCCTTGTTCAGGCCGTGGCGCACGTTGTCGCCATCGAGCAGGAAGGTGTGCTTGCCGATCGCGTGGAG
>NZ_JBMLSM010000004.1:1963-6984 GCF_049240505.1 Novosphingobium sp. | reverse complement strand
ATCAGTGGCATACTTGATGAATCGGTGCTCGACATCCTCCCGGGTACAAATGTGTATGGACCGGCTGTGCCGGTGGACCCATCTGGCACCCTTGCCCTCGCAGCAGCAAACGCCGATTTCACGATAGCCGAAGCCGGCGTGCGGCTTGCCCGCGCAAACCGGGTCCCTGACCTCAACGTCGGCCCCGCTATCCGCCGACTTGAGGCGACCAACGATCTGGCTGCGGTATTCACTGTCACTATCCCGATACCGGTTTTCAACAACGGGCGCGCGGCAATCGCTCAGGCGACTGCGCAGCAAACCCAAGCTGATGCTCTGCGCCGCTTGACGGCCCTGGATATCGAGCAAGCGATCACTGATGCGCAGGCCGAGGCGGCCAATGCCGCCACCACGGCGCGCGCGGCGGCAGGTCCGGCGTTGGCCAGCGCGCAGGAAGCCGCGCGCATTGCACGGATCGGTTACCGCGAAGGCAAGTTTGGACAGCTCGAATTGCTCGACGCCGAACGCACCCTTGCAGAGACGCGGGTCGCAGCGATCGATGCACTTGCCGCCTATCAGAATGCCCGAGCGCAATTGGAGCGATTGACCGCCCGTGCGCCCAATGCGGAGTACTAATCATGAAGAAGCATTATCTTGTTGGAGCGACGATCAGTGCGCTCCTTTTGGCAAGCTGTGGGGGCGCTGATCCATCCAAGGAGCAGACTGCTTCCGGTTCTGCAGACGCGAGCGCTGAAGCCGGCCATGCGAATGAAGGGCAAGTGACCCTCACGGCCGAGCAGATTGCTGCAGCGGGTGTCGAGGTGGGTCGTCCTGTCGTTGGCGGCGCCGGCACGATCGAACTACCGGCTATCATTGAAGGTGATCCGCAAAACACCCAGGTGGTTTCCGCGGCCATCGGCGGGCGTGTAGTGGCGCTGACACGCAATCTCGGTGAGACGGTCGGGCGCGGTCAGACAATCGCCGTAATCGAAAGCCGCGACGTCGCCCAGATGAAGGGCGAGGTCGAAGCCGCTCGGGCGCGCCTTGCTCTGGCCAATTCAAACCTTGCGCGAGAGCAACGGCTGTTTGACGAAAAGGTCTCGCCCGAACAGGATCTCATCACCGCTCGAACGGTTGCAACGGAAGCACGCATCGCGCTGACGCAGGCACAAAGCATGGTCTCGGCTGCGGGTGTCGGCGGCGCCGGCCTGAACCGGCTCGGCATCACAGCTCCGATTTCAGGCCAGATCATCGGCCGTCCGGTCACGCTGGGGCAAACGGTTGCGGCCGACGCCGAGCTCTATCGTATCGCCAATCTGGGTCAGGTGTCGATCGCGCTGAACCTCAAGCCTGAGGATGCCGGGCGGGTTCGGCCTGGCAATCTGGTGACTGTGAGGGCGGCGGGGCGCGAAGCGAGCGCCCGCATCACATTCGTCTCGCCAGCTCTCGACCCCCAGACGCGCCTCGTCCCTTCGATTGCCACGCTCAACAATGGCGGCGGACAATGGCGGGTTGGCGAGCCGGTCATGGTCGCCATAGAGCTCACGGGCAGCGGCGGTAGCGGCGCTATCCGCGTGCCATCAACAGCGGTCCAAAGCCTCGAGGGGAAAACGGTCGTTTTCGTCCGCACCCCCACCGGCTTCAAGGCAGTCCCGGTTCAACTAGGCGACGCATCGGGCGATACCGTGATCGTCAAGTCTGGACTGAAAGGCAACGAACAAATCGCCACCACCGGAAGCTTCACGCTCAAAGCCGAAATCGGCAAGGGCGAAGCCAGTCATGAGGATTGAGCCATGATCGCCCGCATTGTTACATGGGCGGTCGAGAAGCGCTGGCTCGTCCTGCTTCTCACCGTCATTGCCGCCGGCATTGGCGCATATTCACTCTACCGGCTGCCGATCGACGCCGTGCCGGATATCACCAACAACCAGGTGCAGATCAACGTCCGAGCGCCCGCGCTGTCACCCGAACTGGTCGAGAAGCAGGTCTCTTTCCCGATCGAAACGGCGCTCGCCGGGACCCCGGGTCTTGAATACACAAGATCCCTGAGCCGCAATGGCTTTGCCCAGATCACGGCCGTATTTTCCGACTCCACGGACATCTACTTCGCACGCCAGCAGGTGGGTGAGCGGTTGCAGGGGGTGCAGGAAAACCTCCCCGATGGTGTAAACCCCGAAATGGGCCCGATCGCGACCGGCTTGGGCGAAGTGTACATGTACACGGTCCGGCTAGACCACCGCGATGACGACAAGCACAAGCCGGGCGAACCGGGCCAGCAGCCGGACGGTAGCTATATCACGCCCGAGGGTGAGCGGCTGACGACCGAAGTCGACAAGGCGACCTATTTGCGAACGGCACAGGACTGGATTGTCACCCCTCTGCTCAAGGGCACCCCAGGCCTTGCCGGCGTCGATTCGATCGGCGGCTATGCCAAGCAGTTTCTTGTAGTGCCCGATGTGCAGAAGCTGGCCTCGCTTGGCATATCCCTGACCGAACTTGGCAATGCATTGGAGCAGAACAACACCAGCGTGGGCGGCGGCTTTGTAAACCGCAACGGCGAAGGTCTGGCGGTGCGTTCCGACGCACTGATCCGCAATGCCGCTGAATTGGGAAGAACTGTTATCGCGACACGCAATGGCGTGCCGATCACGGTCGAGCAGGTGGCCACCGTCAAGACGGGTCAGGCTATTCGCATGGGCTCGGCGTCGGAGAACGGAACCGAAGTTGTCGTCGGCACCGCGATCATGCGGATCGGAGAAAACAGCCGCATTGTGTCGACAGCGGTCGCCGAGAAACTCAAGACAATCAACGCATCCCTGCCCCCGGATGTGGTGATCCAACCCGTCCTGAACCGCACGGAACTTGTCAATTCAACTATCTCAACGGTTGCCAAGAACCTGTCTGAGGGCGCCTTGCTGGTCATCGTCGTGCTCTTCATTTTGCTCGGCAATTTCCGGGCAGCGCTGATCGCTGCCTTGGTGATTCCGATTACGATGATGCTGACTGGTTTCGGGATGCTGCGTGTCGGCGTGTCCGCCAACCTGATGAGTCTCGGCGCACTCGATTTCGGCCTGATCGTTGATGGCGCCGTTATCATCGTCGAGAATGCCTTGAGGCGGCTTGCCGAGCAACAGCACCACGAGGGACGTCTCCTCAGCGTCAAAGAGCGATTGGCGACCGTCGCCTCTGCTGCCCGTGAGATGATCAGGCCATCTGTCTACGGGCAGGCCATCATTATCCTCGTTTACGTCCCCTTGCTGACCCTGACAGGCGTCGAGGGCAAGACCTTCGTGCCTATGGCGCTGACCGTCATCATCGCCCTCGCCTTCGCGTTTGTTCTCTCGCTCACATTCGTTCCGGCGATGATCGCAATCTGGCTGTCCAAAAAGGTAGAGGAGAAGGATGGCCGCATCATCACATGGCTCAAGAAGCGTTATGAGCCTGGCCTCGGGCGGGCGATGAAGCGCCCGACGGTAACGATCGGAGCCGGTGTCGCCAGCCTTGTGGTGGCGGCACTGGCGTTCACAACCCTCGGCTCGGTGTTCCTGCCGCAGCTCGATGAGGGCGATCTGCTGATCCAGTCGCTGCGTATCCCGGCCACGTCTGTCCAGCAGAGCCAGGCGATGCAGGTGCCGATCGAGCGAATGATGTCGAAGCAACCCGAGGTCGCATTCGTCTATTCCAAAACCGGCACGGCAGAACTTGCTTCGGATCCGATGCCACCGAACGCGACCGACATGTTCGTGATCCTGAAACCGCGTGAGGAATGGCCCAACCCTGAGCTTCCCAAGGAAGAGCTTGTAAGCCGGATCGAGAGCAATCTTTCGAAGATTCCCGGCAATGCCTACGAGATTACCCAGCCCATCCAGATGCGATTCAATGAATTAATCGCCGGCGTTCGCGGTGACATAGCAGTCAAGGTCTTCGGCGACGACTTCAACCAGATGAACCGGACCGCCGAGGAGATTGCCGCGGTGCTGCGCCGAACCGAGGGCGCAGCTGACGTGAAGGTCGAGCAGACAACCGGTCTTCCCATGCTCGACATTCGCGTCAATCGCGACGCAATGGCGCGGCTCGGGGTCACGTCTCAAGACGTTCAGGATACGGTGACAGCCACGCTCGGTGGCCGGGTGGCCGGGCAGATCTTCGAAGGCGATCGCCGGTTTCCGGTGGTGCTGCGTCTCGCGGAGGCCCAACGCTCGGACATCAGCGTGCTGGAGCAGGTTCCTGTACCTGTCGCGGGTGGCGGTAGTGTGCCGCTTTCCAGTGTTGCCGACATCCAGGTGGTCGACGGACCCAATCAAATCAGCCGCGAGAATGGCAAGCGGCGTGTGGTGGTCCAGGCCAATGTCCGCGGCAGGGACGTAGGATCGGTTGTCGCCGATGCCCAGGAGGTCATCGCGAAGGAGATTCGCTTGCCAGCTGGTGTCTATCTGGAATGGGGAGGTCAATTTGAAAACCTCCAGTCAGCAAGCGAGAGACTGAAGCTTGTCATCCCGGCCTGCTTCATTCTGATCCTGGTGCTGCTTTACGGCGCATTGGGTTCGGCCAGAGATGCAGCGATCGTGTTCACTGGCGTGCCCTTTGCGCTGGTTGGCGGTGTCTTGCTGTTGTTCGCACGCGGAATGGACTTCTCCATTTCCGCCGCCGTTGGCTTCATCGCGTTGTCAGGCATTGCTGTGCTCAATGGCCTGGTCATGGTCAGTTCGATCCAGGATCTGATCCGCTCTGGGATGTCCCGGGAGGAGGCGGCCTATGTGGGAGCCATGCAGCGCCTGCGACCAGTCGTGATGACAGCCCTTGTTGCGAGTCTGGGGTTTGTTCCGATGGCGCTGGGCGCCGGCGCCGGTGCCGAGGTCCAGAAGCCCCTGGCAACGGTGGTAATCGGTGGCTTGATCTCGGCTACCCTGCTGACACTGTTTGTCCTGCCGACGCTTTATGCCCGGTTCGGCCAGAAGACCATCAGACAGCCCGAACACTACAATGAGGCGTTCGAAGGCGCCGACCACGGGCAGACTATCGTGGAGACGTCGTCATGAAAA
>NZ_JBMLSM010000004.1:0-1863 GCF_049240505.1 Novosphingobium sp. | reverse complement strand
CGCACGCTCTGGATCGTGCTGCTGCTCAATGCGGCAATCGCGGGGGGCTTCTTTGTTACCGGCGCTGTTGCAGATTCGAGCGCGCTGATCGCCAATGGCGTCGATAACCTGTCCGATACGGCCGTTTACGCGCTGAGCCTTGTAGCACTGACCCGGGGTCAGACATGGAAGACCCGCGCAGCGATGGCTTCAGGCGTCATGCTGCTGTTGTTTGCGGGGGGCATCCTGCTCGATGTCGGGCGGCGCTTTATCCAGGGGAGCGAGCCCATCGGACCGACCATGATGGTGATGTCCGCGATTGCTGGCGCGGTAAACTACCTCTGCCTTCGGCTGCTTCAACGCATCAAGGAACCGGACGTCAATCTCCGGGCCGCGACCACTTTCAGCTTCAACGACTTCATCTCCAACGGCGGCATCCTGATTGCCGGCGTGCTGGTGTTCTGGCTGGGTACGAACTGGCCGGACTTGCTCGTCGGTTTCGCTACCGCCCTCATCGCCATCAAGGGCGGCTTCGAAATCCTGCGCGACGCACGCACCGAACCCAATACAACGACGGGAGGTCGTCATGAATGACAAGCTCGAACTCGACATTCCGGTGCTATTGCCCGACCTTCCCGACGCAGCTGACGCATGTCTCGATCGTCTCGTAGCAACGCTGACGAAGCGCGAAGGCGTCGAGCGGGCGCATGTCATCTGTGTCGACGACGATACGCCAGCAGCGCTGTGCATCCATTTCGACGCTGCCAAGCTGCCTTTGCCGCGTTTGCGCGAAATCGTGCGCGCAGCCGGCGCTGAAATCACCGAGCGCTATGGCCATGCTATCTGGCAAGCAACGGGGATCAACCATGAGCGTCGCGCTCGAACGATCAGCGATGCGCTTTGCGCCTTGCCCGGCGTGGTACAGGCCAGCGCCAGTTCAGGTGGGTCTGTGCGGGTCGAATATGATCGCCGCGAGACCACCGAAGAGGAAGTGCTTTCGGCCCTTCGCAAACTCAAGGTTGGCATCGAAAAGCGGGTCAGTGCCGATGACCATGCCGGTCATGATCATGGGGCTGGTAGCCATGGTGCGGCCGAGGAACGGCATAGCTCCGGTGATGGTCACGATCACAGCCACGCTAATTTTCTGGGCCCCAACACTGAACTGATCTTTGCCCTCGCCTGCGGCGCGCTGCTGGGAATCGGCTTCGCAATTGAGAAGCTGATAGCTGGTCCGCCCGCTTGGCTCCTGACCGCCTGCTATATGGCAGCCTATTTTTTCGGTGGTTTCTTCACGCTGCGCGAGGCGATTGACAACCTTCGGTTGAAGAAGTTCGAGATCGACACCCTGATGCTGGTCGCCGCCGCCGGGGCAGCCGCCTTGGGGGCGTGGGCCGAAGGCGCACTACTTCTGTTCCTGTTCAGTCTCGGACACGCGCTGGAGCATTATGCCATGGGCCGTGCCAAGAAGGCAATTGAAGCCTTGGCGAAGCTCGCACCTGAGACCGCAACGGTGCGCCGCGATGGGGCGACCAGTGAAATCGACGTCGAACAAATGGTGGTCGGCGACATCGTCATCGTGCGTCCGAACGAGCGCTTGCCCGCCGACGGCTTCGTCCTGAAGGGAACGAGTGCTATCAACCAGGCGCCCGTTACCGGCGAAAGCATCCCGGTCGACAAGATACCGGTAGCCGACGTGGTCGCCGCACGCGCCAAGCCCGATATGGTTGATCCGCAAAGCCGGGTATTTGCCGGTACGATCAATGGCAGCGGCGCGATCGAGATTGAGGTGACGCGCCGCTCCAGTGAAAGCGCGCTCGCGAAAGTTGTGAAGATGGTGAGCGAAGCGGAGACGCAAAAATCCCCGACGCAGCGCTTTACCGACCG
>NZ_JBMLSM010000003.1:0-8563 GCF_049240505.1 Novosphingobium sp. | reverse complement strand
AGGCGCAAGCCTGACAGCGAGAGCGCCGGCCCATCCCGACGGGTCCGGCGCTCTTTGCGTTCTGGCTTTACGTTTTGACCAAAAATAGTTTGTGTTACTAACAAAATATGGCACACTGCAGCCAACGAAAAGCATGAGGATGTCATGGCCGCGAACAACACCATCACCTTCTACGATCTTGCCCTCTCCACTGGCGCAACGATCAGCCCATTCGTTTGGGCAACGAAATATGCGCTGAAACACAAGGGCTTCGATCTTGATGTCGTGCCCGGCGGCTTCACCGGCATCCTGGAGCGGACCGGCGGCAAGACCGAACGCCTGCCTGCCATCGTCGATGATGGCGAGTTCGTTCTCGATAGCTGGGGCATCGTCGAATATCTTGACGCCAAGTATCCTGACCGCCCTGCCCTGATCCCGCATGAAAGCGTGGCCGCCACCACCAAGGCGCTGGACCATTGGTTCTGGAATGCCGCTGTCGGCCCGTGGATGTTCTGCTTCTGTCAGGACTACCGCGACCTTTCGCTGCCGCAGGATCACGAATACGTGACCCACAGCCGCGAAAAGATGTTGGGACGCAAGCTGGAAGAGGTTCAGGCCGGACGCGAAGAGCGCCTGCCCAAGATCAGTGCCGCACTGGAACCGCTCCGCGCCGCGCTTGGCCAGCACCGGTGGCTCGGCGGGTCATCGCCCAACTATGCGGACTTCCGCATCATGGGCGGCATCCTGTTCACCGCTTCGGTCTGCAAGACGCCGGTCCTCGCCAACGATGATCCGCTGCGCGACTGGATCGAACGCTGCCTCGATCTGTTCGGTGGCCTTGGCCGTCACCCCGGCCTGTTCCCGCTCTTCGGGCTTGAGCAGCGCGAAGGCGACCCGGATCTGTTCAACCGCGCTGCGGGCCAAGGCGGCATCTACAAGCGCAACACCGGCCCGGATTCGACCCGCGCCGAAACCCAGCGCATCACCGAAGGCATGAAGGCCTGAAGCAACGAAAGGGCCGGAGCGATCCGGCCCTTATTTCGATAGCTTGGCCAGCATATCACCAAAGGTCAGCCGCGTGTCGATCGTGGTATAGATGCGGATCGGGCGGCCCTGCGGATTGGCCTGATACAGCCCGTCATCGCCAATCGTCGGGCATGGGCGCACCACATAATCGCTCGACGCCGGATCAGGCTCGAACGTCGATTGCAGCGCGGTCAAAGTCACCAGCGGGCTATCACCCAGAACATACGTCTCGCCGGTCGAAAGGTCGAACTTGGCGACCATTTCCCAGACCTTCTCGACCTCGCTCACCAGCCAGGCCGAAATGCCGCCGCGCGTCTTCATTTCCATGAGTTCCGCAGCGCTGAACAGCATCCGCCGATAGGTGTTGCGCGGCACCTGCCAGATCGCAATCGCAGATCGGTTGAATACCACCTGCGCCGCCACGCGGTCGATCGTCAGGTTGTATTCGGCGGGGGTGGCGTTCGGCACGGGGATGCCCAGCCCTTCGTATTCCTGCCCGCCAATCCACACCAGCGTCATGCGCTTGGCAATCGCCGGTTCAATCAGCAGTGCCATTGCCAGATCTGTCAGCCCTGCGCCTGCGCAATAGAACAATGGTCGCGCATCATCGCGCATGGCTTCGGCAATGATCGCGTCCGTGGCAGCGGTGCGCACTGGCACCTTCATCGATGCTATGGCTTTTGCAGCGCCTGCGAAAACCGGCACTTTGCCTTCCATGCCCAGCTTTGCCAGCACCTCGACCGCCTTGGCAGCAGAGGCTTTGGCCTGATCGCCCGGGCCGCCCCAAGGTTCATTCTCGTGCATGTGCGATCCGATGATCGCCCGTATCTCGACCGAGGGCGAACGCAGATGGTGCGCCAGCTGGAACAGCCCATCGGGATCGCCCGACAGATCGTTGTCCACGATGACCCGGTAGCGTCGGGGATCACGCGCCGCGAGCGCTGGCAGCGGTAGGGCAAGCGCGCTGGCCAGCACACCGAGAGATTGCACCACAGTGCGGCGGTTCGCTTTCATCATTCCCCCTGAATTGCCGCAGCCGTGCGGATAAGCAAGCTGCGGATGCGCGCCTCGCTGGCGGCATCGAAACGCACGGCGGGCACCGCAACGCTGAACGCGCCCACCAGTTCTCCATCGATCCACACAGGCGCTGCGGTGCCGCAGATTCCGGGCGTAGCCTCCTCGCGCGCCACACACACACCTTCGCTGCGGATCGCGCTGAAATCATCGCGCAGGTCTGCTTCGCTGGTGCGGGTTGCGGCGGTCAATCGTTCGCGCTGCACTTGCGCAAAATACAGGGCCAATTCCGCCTCAGGCAGCCACGCCAGCATGACCTTGCCCGAAGCCAGCGCATGAAGCGGACGCCGCGTGCCGGGATCGACCGCATAACGCAACGCCTGATCGCTCGCCTCGGTAACCAGCGCTTCGACCTCCCACCCACGCCGCACCATGAACGACGAGGTTTCGTTCAGTTCACCGCGCAGTGCCCGCACCAGCGGCCTGACGCGATCGTCCAGCGTCAGCGCCGCATCGGGCGCACGCAGCCGCTCCAATCCCGGCCCCGGCAAATACCGCCGCCCTTCGCGCGCCAGATATCCCCGGTCGGTCAAGGTGCCGAGCAGATAGGACAGGCTGCTGACCGGAATAGCCAGCGCGCCCGCAATCTCCTGCGCCACCGCGCCCTGCCGATGCGCCACGACATACTCGATCACGTCGAGCGTGCGCATCGCGGATTTGACCGGGTTCGAGGCGGCGGCACTGGCCATCAGAAGGTCAGGCTACCCCGCCGTTCGGAAAAGCGCCAGCCGTCTGCCGTCAATACGAACCGGTCATGGAACGATCCCACCAGCGGGGCGGGATCACCCGTGAACAGCAGCATGGCACTGGTGCCGCGCGCCGTGGTCGGGCTTTCCACATCGATCACCACGTTCGAACAGACGTGCCGCGTCTTGCGGGGTGGGCGTGCCTTGAAAGCGGCAAGGATCGCCTCACGCCCCTCCACGCCCGCATCGGGCGCGGTCGGGCGATACATCACCCCATCCTCGGCATAGAGCGCAGCCACTTCATCCCACCGCGCCTCGTCGTTGAGATTGGCATAGAGCGCCACCAGCCGCGCGCAATCCGCCTCCGCCGCACGCCGTTCTTCAGCGGTCACAGCCGGCTCGCGGCGATATCCGCGCCTTCGCGCAGAGACTTGAGCTTGCGCCAGGTCACGATGGGATCGAGCTTGCCGTAGCCTGCAAAAGTGCCAAACCCGCAGTCGGTGCTGGCCACAACGCGGTCGGCCCCCACGAACGATGCAAAGCGTTCGATCCGCTGCGCGATCAGTTCGGGATGCTCGATATAGTTCGAACAGGTGTCGATCAGGCCCGGTGCAAGGATCTTGTGATCCGGCAGCTTGGCGTCCTTCCACACCGCCCATTCATGTTCGTGGCGCGGATTGGCCGCTTCGAACAGCACCGTGGCGGGGCGCGCCTTCAGCACGGTATCGATCACGCGCTCCAGGGGGATGTCGTGATCGTGCGGGCCTTCATAGTTGCCCCAGCAGATGTGCATCCGCATCTTTTCAGGCGGAATGTTGGCAGTGGCCGCATTCAGCGCTTCGACGTTCGCTTCGGCAACCTTCACGAATTCCGCGTCGGACAGATCCTGATACCCGGTGTGGCGGCTCATCGCCAGATCGGGACAATCAAGTTGTAGATAGAATCCTTCGTTGACGATGGTTTCGTATTCCTCACGCATCGCATCGACCAGATCGGCCAGGTAGGCTTCATGTGTCGGATAGTGGCGGTTCACCTGAAACGCGGTGATCAGCCCCGGCGATGCTGCGTTCATGAAGGCTTCGGTATCGGGTGCAGCGTGCTTTTCCAACGCGGCCTTGAAGCGGCGGATGTCCTCGTGCAGCGGATCAAGCGTAATCAGGCGAACATCACCGATGCACGATGCGCGCACGAATTCCTGGCTGCCCATGATCGCAGACAGCTTCTTCACAAGGTTCGGCACTTCGGCCAGATCCGCCGCAGGCTTGCGATCAATGTGCCCGCCAAAGCCCGAAAGCCGCTCGATCATATAGGTCGAATAGCCGACCTTGCCCAGTTCGCCGTCGGAAACGACCGAGACGCCAGCCTCGACCTGCGCCTTCACCCCGGCATCGACCGCCGCCGAAACGACGCGGTCAAATTCCGCCGCATCATAAGGTTCACCCTTGTCGCGCGCCAGCAACAGCGGAGTCAGTTCATCCCCGCGCGGGAGGCTGCCAACGTGGGTGGTCTTGATCTTGGCCATTTCGCAAACCTCTCCGCTTTAGCGTTTTCGAAGCAGGTGGGATCACCTGCTGCCCCGGAAAACGCGGCAAACCACTAACCCAAAGCAATCCGCATATTGCTTTGGTTCATATCCGTGAAAATTTCATAGCGGAGTTTGCAGGCGAAACAAGCAGTTTCAGGCGGCTATCACCTTGTCCGCCGAAGGGCGCCTTCCCGTCATCCGCTGATAAAAGCGCGAAAAGTAGCTGGGGTCGTCAAAGCCGAGTTCAGCCGCCACTTGCGTTGCCGTCGCATTGGTAAATCGCAGCAACCTGTGCGCTTCCAATGCCATGCGGCGATGGATAACCTCCATCGGACTGGCCCCCAACCCCGCCACCGTCATGCGCGAAAGCGTGCGGCGGGTCATGCCGAGCGCACCGGCGTAGAAATCCAGATCGCGGTGCTGACGATAGTGCAGCTCAACCAGTTGCCGGAATCGTTCCAGTCGCCGGTCAGCGCGTGCACCGCCGTCTGGCGTGGCCTCCACCGCCACGCAGCGGATCAGCGCTTCGGCCAGTGCCATGAACAGGGGGTCTTGCTCCTGCCATTCCTGTTGCAGCCCCAGCATTTCGCGCGCCAGCCAGAAAGCACGCCGGGCAGTATCCGCCATGAGTTCCGCCACGCCACCCCGTGCCAGTGCCGCCAGCAGCGGATCAACTGGCCCATTTGCCCGTGTGGAAAAGTCTGTGGACAGGGTGAGGACAAATCCGCGCGTGCCCAGCCGGAAGCGAAAGCCATGCACCGCGCCTGCCGGAACGATCACGCGGCCCGGCCCCTCCAACCCCCGCTCCACGCCATCCAGCATGACGGCCGCGTGTCCTTCTTCTACCAGCAGGACTTGCACGAAATGGTCGTGGCGATGCACGCCGATTTCCCAATCGTGCAGCGCGCTACGTTCGGCAATCGTTTCGATATGCGCAAAGCCACCCGGTGGTCGCGCTTCTCCCTCGCCATAAAGTGCGTAGCTGGGAATTGCCTGTGCCATGTCCTGAAAGTGCCAGAAGTTTGTCCTGCCTCTGCCTTCCGCAATTCTGCCCGTGCTGTCAAATTTCCATGCTTGGAAGCCCGCATCCCTGCGCGGGCGCGTGGGAGAATTTGCCATGAAGACTCAGGTCGCCATTGTCGGCGCAGGCCCCGCTGGCCTGCTGCTGGGACACCTGCTCAAGGCTGAAGGCATTGATTGCGTTATCGTGGAGCGCCAGCAGCCCGATTATATCCTCGGCCGCATCCGCGCGGGCGTGCTGGAACAGATCACCGTCGGCCTCATGTCCCGCCTCGGCCTTGATGCCCGGCTCAAGGCAGAAGGCCTTGTCGAAGAAGGCTTCAACCTTGCCGATGGCGAACGCCTGATCCGCATCGATGTGGCCGACCTTACCGGCAAGACCGTGGTCGTCTATGGCCAGACCGAGATCACCAGGGATCTGATGGACGCTGCGCCCTCACGCGGGCTTCAGATCATCTATGGCGCCGATGACGTTGCCCTGCACGATATCGAAAGCGACGCGCCTTTCGTCACCTACACGCTCGATGGCGTGGCACAGCGCATCGACGCGCGCTTTGTCGTCGGGTGCGATGGCTTCCACGGCCCCAGCCGCAAGGCGATCCCTGCCAGCGTCGCGCGCGAGTTCGAGCGTGTCTATCCCTTCGGATGGCTTGGCATTCTGGCCGATGTCCCGCCCTGCAATCCCGAACTGATCTACGCCAACCACGAACGCGGCTTCGCGCTCGCCTCGATGCGCAGCCACACCCGCAGTCGCTATTACGTGGACGTGCCGCTTACCGAGAAGATCGAGGACTGGTCGGACGACCGCATCTGGGACGAACTCGCCGTCCGCCTCGGCCCTGAAGCCGCCGCCAACATCACGCGCGGCCCCTCCATCGAAAAGTCGATCGCGCCCTTGCGTTCTTATGTATTCGAACCGATGCGCCACGGCAGCCTGCTGCTGTGCGGCGATGCGGCCCACATCGTGCCGCCCACCGGTGCCAAGGGCCTGAACCTTGCCGCCAGCGACGTCCACTACGCCGCCGAAGCGCTGACGGCCTTCTTCAAGAGCGCCAGCAACGATGCCATCACAGGCTATTCCGCCAAGGCGCTGGCCCGCGTCTGGAAGTCCGAACGCTTCTCATGGTCGCTCACCAAACTGATGCACCGCTTCCCCGATGACGGCCCATTCGAACGCGCCATGCAGGTGGCTGAACTCGATTACATCGCCACCAGCGCTGCAGCACAGACCAGCATAGCCGAAAACTACGTCGGCCTGCCGGTGTAAGCGCCCTTCGACAAGCTCAGGGAGAGCGGATTGGAGGAATGGTATCTTCCCCACTTCCGCTCATCCTGAGCCTGTCGAAGGATGCACTCCCCACGCTTTCGCCAAAACCTCGCCACCGCTGTAACATCGTCATTCGCCCGTCACAAAACCGCGACAGAAAGCCCCTATCGACAGGGGCTAATTGTACATGCGGCGTATCGACATTCTGCTGACGGACGACCTTCCCGGCGGGCGTGACACCTTCCAGCATTCCGATTTGCGCGTGGTTTTCCACCGCTGGAAATCGGACGGCCCCTTGCCGCTCATGGAAGGCAAGCCCTGGGCCTTCGTCGATTGGGTGCTGCCCGAAATGTCCGGCCTCGAACTCTGCCGCCGGTTGCGCTGCGCCGACAGTCTCGGTCAGGATTCTCACATCACCGTCATCCTCGAAGAGGACGATGCCGAGGCCAAGCGCCGCGCCCTGCGCGCCGGCGCAGACGACTACATCCTCGGCCCGGTAGACCGCAGCGCCCTGCTCGACCGCGTGCTGTCGATCCAGCTTCCCGAACACGAAGCCCCTGCCCGTGTTCTGAAAATGGGCGATCTCACGCTCGATCTTTCCGCCCTGCAAGCCCGTTGGCGCGAAAAACCGCTGATGCTCATGCCCAACGAACTGCGCCTGCTGCGCTATCTGATGGAACAGCCCGGCCACGTCTTCAGCCGCCAGCAACTGATCACCGCGCTGGGCAAGCACGATCAGCCCATCGACGAACGCACCGTAGACGCCTGGGTCAGCCGCCTGCGCCGCGCGCTGCGTGATGTCGGCGCAGGTTCGCCGCTGCGCACGGTGCGCTCATTGGGGTATGTGCTGGACAGGCCTTGAGTTACGACATTTCGAAATTGAATAACAACGTGACATACGAAGCTTCATTAAAAGTAAAGCAATAGATATCGCCGGAATGAAAAAATTTATGCATACTTATTGACATAATCTCTTGCGACAAAGACCCTGCTGCTTCGTCACATTCGCAAGGGGGCAACCGTGGCCAAGATAAATGCGCAGTTCCGTTCGCTGAAGCTCGCAACCACCGCAATGTTGGTCACGTGTGGCAGTACAGCACTTGCCAATCAGGGTGACCGGCCACCTATTTCGATTGCTGAATTGCAGGAGCTCCATCAGAAAGCAAAAAGCGCACGCATTGATGCCGAAGCAGCTCTCAAGAAAGCGCAAGAAGCGGAAGACGCTGTCACCAAGGCGTTAGCAGCTAATAACGTTACCACTACCCCGAATGAAATCCCAAATTCATTGGCCCGAATGGATTGCTATGCGGGCGCAGCATTTATTAGCCCTTCATGCCAAAATTTCATTTTAAAAATGGGTCATGACATTACTTACTACGCCGCTTATGATCCAAAAAATATTAACAATAACGACTACAGAAACTCTTCGGAACGCGCCCTTGTAAAATACATAAACAATCTCGAAGGCAAAGTGTATGATTCAAATAGAGATGACCGCAGGAAACTGAGCTTCGTATCCGGAAGTGAACCGATCACTTCAAGGTTTTCAACATCTGGTTCTGGCAAGACCGCAGATCTCAAATTCGCCATTCCTCTGCCAAGAAGGCGAGTGTCAGCCGACAAATCAAATGCCAAGCAGAGAGTCATTTCTGATTCTCTGATTCTCGGCGCATCTGCATCATTCGATGGTGATGACAAGAAGTATGGCCTCATCCGCAGTGATAGCAAATTCAACGATAACCCGTTGAACGTAAGCCTTACATTCACAAGATCTTACCACAAAGCACTCAGCCTACATGGGAAGCCCGAGAAGCCCGGTAAGGAAACCTCATTTGCGGCTCGTGGAATGAATTTCGCCGACACACTGATAAAGCAGTGCAAAGCCGCCATGTCCGCCCCGGACAGCGCATTTGGTTTGGCCCCTGCGCGACCCTGTCAATGGACACCCAGTTTTACGAGCTAAGGCGACACCCAGTGTTACGAGGT
>NZ_JBMLSM010000002.1:0-7273 GCF_049240505.1 Novosphingobium sp. | reverse complement strand
GACAGGCTCCGCACGCATAGAGGCTGAAAGCAGCTCTACAGCAGGGTGATCAAAAGCGGCAGCTCTCGACCCACAACTGGTCATCCAGGTCCTTTAAATTGAACGTCTGTTTGCGACCAAAGCTGTCACGCCCATTTTCGAGGACAAGCGTCAGCTCTTTCCATGACCACCTTTGGGGGAATCCTGAATTTCAGTTCGGGAACCATGCGTAGGTTGCTGGAAATGGCTCCGCCTATATGCGATCCAGATTGGCCTGCATTCTGGTCAATGTCTCGCGCAATTGTTCCAGCTCAAGCTTGTCCGTTTCGGCAAGCAGGCGTGTGTAGACAGCGTCCGCCTCGGCCCTAAGTTTGGGTAAAAGTTCGACTGCGGCCGGCATCAGGTGGATCTGCCATACTCGCCGGTCGTTTGCCGCGCTGCGTCGCTCAACCAGCGACAGCTCTTCAAGCCGGTCGATAGCCTGACCTACACTCGCTCGCTCCAATTCCAGCTCCCGCGCCAATTCGGTCTGCGTCATACCCGGTGTTCGATAGAGGTATGCAAGGGTCCGCCACTGGGTGCGGGTCAGCCCGAATTGTTCGACCGAGGTATCGAAGATGCGCCTCAGCCGCCGCGTCACCTCTTCCATCAGAAAAACCAGCTGATCCGTCTCGGTCAGAAATTTTGCCGCAGGTCCGGCGGCCGTCTGATCCGATTGCGTCATCATGCTACGAGCATAGTTCTTTCAAGGCAGGAATAAACATATTTACTGTAAAGTGCCTTACAGTGTAGTCCCAAGCGATGACGACAGCAACAACCAGCGTGATGGGAAGCGGCGGCATAACCCTCGCCGCCGAAATCATTGGAAATCCTGAGGCAATGCCGGTCCTGCTCGCCCATGGTGGCGGGCAGACGCGCAGAGCATGGAAGCGCGTTACGAACGATCTTGCCAATGCCGGTTTCTGCGCCATCGCTTTTGACATGCGCGGCCATGGCGATAGCGCATGGTCGGAGGCGGGTGCATATGAAATGCTTGATTTTGCGACCGATCTGGTGGCGATCGCTACGAAGATGGGCCGCAAGCCTGCTGTGGTTGGCGCATCACTCGGCGGGTTGGCAGGCTTGCTTGCTGAAGGCGTGCTTGCCCAAGGCAGCTTCGCATCGCTGACGTTGGTCGATATCGCGCCGCGCATGGAGCCTGATGGCGTTATGCGGGTCGTGGGCTTCATGGAGCAGCACGTCGAAACCGGCTTTGCTTCGCCGGAAGAAGCGGCGGAGGTGATCGCAGGCTATATGCCGCATCGTGGCAGGCGCGGCACGGGCGCTGGCCTGCGCCACTATCTCCGGCAAAAGGATGATGGCCGTTTCTACTGGCACTGGGATCCTGCCTTTATCCGAAACATCATGGCGGCCAAGCGCAGCAGTCCTGAAAATCAGGAGCATCAGTTCCAGACTCTCAGCGACGCGGCGGCCAGTCTCACCCTTCCGCTCCACCTCATTCGCGGCGGAGCCAGCGACCTTGTCTCTCAAGAAGCCGTCGTCCATCTCATGCAAGTCGCCCCTCATACTGAATATACTGACATCGCAGGCGCGACGCATATGGTCGTAGGTGACGCCAACGACGCCTTTTCGGCAGCGATCATCCAGTTCCTGATCCGGCATCACCGGTCGCACGGCGTGGTCGCATGAGCGACGATCTGACCCATGCCGAACGCGAAAGCCTTGAGCAGATGCTGCAAATAGCGCCGTTTCACCGGTGGCTGGGCCTGACGATAAGGTCCTGTTCGAGCGAGCAGCTTAAGCTGGAAATGCCCTGGCGCGACGAGATCGTCTCGAACCCCATGATTGGTTCGGCGCACGGCGGTGTGATCGCGTCTCTGATCGATCTGACCGGGCTCTACACACTGTTGTCGCAGGGCGCGGCTGCCAAGGCGACAGCGGATTTGAGGGTCGATTACCATCGCCCTGCAACATCAGGGCCGCTCGTGGCAACCGGTCAGGTGGTGAAAATCGGAAAACAGATTTGCGTTGCTGAAGCGCGCGTTGCCGGGCCGGATGGTAAGCTCATTGCGAGCGGAAGAGGCGCTTACATATGCTAACACGGGGCATCCTTTCAGGATTGTTGGCTTGCGCACTGGCACTGGGCGGATGTTCAGGAGGTTCTGACGAAACAGAGGCGCCTCAAGCCACCCAATCTGGCCCGCGTGAGCTTCAAACATTGGTCGTCCAGACCGCAATGCTTAGCGAACCGGTGAAGGCTTTCGGAACGATCGCCGCCAAGCAAACCAGCGCAATCGGTGCGTTTGCAGAGGGGCCGGTCGAACGGATCTATGTGAATGTTGGTGACCGTGTGACGCAGGGACAACCGCTCTTTCGCATCAGGCAAGCGGACTATGAGCGGAACGTGGCAGAGGCGCAGGCCGCCGTCGATCTTGCGACGGCTCAAGCCATCGAAGCCGAGCGGCGGCATGAACGAGTCATCGCGCTTGCGCCGAAGGGATTCGTGTCAAAAGCGCAGGTTGATACAGTCGAGACGCAGCTTGCCGTGGCGCGGGCGCAGAAGGCGCAGGCGCTTGCCGCCCTGGGAACGGCGCAGCAGGCTCTCAAAGATACAATTACGCGTGCGCCCTTTGATGGCGTCGTAACCGCGCGCCTGGTTGATGAAGGGGTGTTTCTCAACAATCGCTTTGCTGGCGGCAATCAGTCTGCCGCGCTCCAATTGCAAGAACTCGGAACCGTCGCCGCGATCGTCAATGCCCCGCAGGAATATGTCGATGTGCTGGTGCGCGGCATGCCGGCACGCGTCTATATCGAAGGCTTCGAGGAGCCTTTCGAAAGCGTTGTCTACATCATCAATGACCGCGTTGATCCCGAAAGCCGGAAGGTAGAATTGCGATTGCCAATTGCCAATCCGAACTACCGGATAAGCTCCGGCCTTGCAGCACGCGCCGAGATCCAGATACCGCCTGAACCCGCTATCGTTCTGCCCCGAACAACAATTCTGGGTGACAGTTCAGCAGCCTATGTCTTTGTTTTGGTGAATGGCAAAGCCGTGCGCCGTGAGATAAGGTTCGACAGCATCGACCTCGACAAAGTGCGCGTTCGCTCAGGCCTGAAGGCAGGCGAGGAAGTGATCCTCAATCCTCCGGCGACATTGCGTGATGGTGAGGCTGTCAAACCGCGTCGCGCGCAGCGCGAGACCTGATATGTGGCTCGCTGATGTTTCGATCCGCCGTCCGGTCTTCGCGACGATGCTGATCATATCGCTTGTGGTCCTCGGTCTGGTCTCCTTCGGTCGCCTCGGTGTTGATCTCTTTCCCGAAGTCGAATTTCCTTATGTTTCGGTGACCACCGCGCTGCCGGGCGCATCTCCAGGCACGATCGAGACTGAAGTCACCGACATCATCGAGGAGCAACTCAACACCATCGCAGGCTTGCGCCAGATGCGTTCCGTCAGTGCGGAAGGCGTCAGCATCGTCAATCTCGAATTCGAGCTCGAGCAAGACGCAGATCTTATGGCGCAGGAGGTCCGGGATAAGATGTCGCGGCTTGGCGCTGACCTGCCCGCCGACGCCGAACCGCCCGTAATCGAGAAAGTCGATCCGGACGCAGCACCGATCCTTTCGGTCCTTCTGTCCGGCGACATGCCGATCCGTGATCTGACAACCTTCGCTGACCAGGAGGTGAAGGAGCGCTTACAGCGGGTTCCGGGTGTCGGATCGGTTGAGCTTGTGGGAGGACGCGAGCGCGAGATGCGCATTTGGCTGGATGCGGCGGCCATGCGCGCGCGCGAGATTACGGCAGACGACGTGCTGTCGGCCATACAGCGTGAAAACGCAGAGCTACCAGGCGGCCGGTTGGTCACGGAGGGCCGAACGCGGCAATTCGGGATTCGCACCTTGGCCGAAGCGGCGAGCGCGGCAGAGTTTGCCCGGATACCCATTGCTTTCCGGCCCAATGGTCAAACTGTCCGTATCGGTGATGTCGGCCGCGTCGAAGATTCGGTCGAAGACGAGACCAGCTATGCCCAGCTTGACGGCAAACCCGGCGTCGTTCTTGAGGTGCGCAAGCAGAGCGGCGAGAACACCGTTGCAGTCGCAGAGCAAATTCGCGCCGCAATCGGTGAAATCAAGGCGACCGCGCCAGAGGGAGTTGATCTGGTTATCGCGCGCGATACGTCGCGCTTCATCGAACAGGCAATAGGCGATGTCCTGTTCGATCTCGTTATCGCCATAGTTCTCGTCGTGGCGGTGACATTTCTGTTCCTGCTCAGTTGGCGCGCCACCATCATCGTGCTTCTCGCAATCCCGACTTCGATCGTCTCGACATTCCTGGCTTTTGCAGCGTTCGATTTCACCATCAACATGATCACCCTGCTGGCGCTCACAGTGGCAATTGGCCTGTTGGTGGACGACGCCATCGTGGTGGTCGAGGCGATTCAGAACGATGTTGATGAAGGCGCTGATGCAACCGCGGCAGCGCACGCTGCAACCAAACGTGTGGCGCTCGCAGTTCTGGCGGGCACGTTTGCAACGCTGGCAGTGTTCGTTCCGATAGCTTTCATGGAGGGAATCGTCGGTCGGTTTTTCTTCCAATATGGATTGGCGATCGTGTTTTCTGTCAGCGTTTCGATGCTGGTTGCCTTCACTTTGACGCCAGCCTTGTCTGCCCGATTGCTCCGCCCCGAACATCCCGAAGATGGCTGGCTTGGACGTATCGAGCGATTTCACGTCGGGATGCGCCTTCGCTACGAACGGCTTGTGGGTTGGGCCACACGGAGACGATATCTCGTCCTTGGGGGCGCTCTCATGAGCGTTCTTGTTGGCGGATTTTTTGCCAGTCTTGTTCCCAGCACTTTCATGTCCACGACCGACCGCTCCGAATTTCTCGCAACGGTCAAGCTTCCCTTGAGCACAGGCATTGCTGGCGCGCGCGAAGCAGCAGAGCAAGCCGATATTGCACTTCGCAAGAACCCCGAGGTCGAACTGGTGTTTGCGAGCGCGGGCAGCGGCACAAATCCCAAGGTCAACGAGATTGACATCTATGTTGGGCTCACCCCCAAGCGGACCCGCGATCTGACGCAAGATGATCTGATGACGTTCGCACGCACCGCGTTAGGTGAAGGTGTGGCCGGAGCGCGCGAGGTGACGGTGGCTGAGGTGCCGTGGGTTTCCGGCGGCGGGGTCGGGCAAGCCGCGATCGAGCTTATCATCACCGGCAGTGATACTGCGGCAATCAACCTTTATGCCCAATGGCTTCAAGGGGAACTCGCCGCCCGTCCTGATTTCGTCGACGTTCGCTCCAGCTATGAAGGCGGCAGGCCTGAATTGCAGATCGCACTTGATCGTGATCGTGCAGCGGACCTTGGCATATCTGCGCGCAGCCTTGCTGCTGCGTCACGCACGCTGGTCGGAGGTAGCGAGGCAGGAACCTTTCAGTCCGACGGGCGCCGCTATGATGTCCGCGTTCGCCTCGACGAGGACAAACGGCAGAACCTGTCGGACATCAAGGCGTTGCCGCTCAGAACCGGAACAGGCGCTCTTGTTGATCTGGCAGCCATCGCCGATGTCGAAGTGGCTTTAAGTGCTGCCGAAATCGACCGCATTGACCGGTCACGGCAAATTTCTGTGCAGGCGAACACAGCCCCTGGCGTAGCGCTGAGCGTCGCGGTCACGAAGGTCGAAAACCTCCTTGCGTCCAACCCGCCGCCGCCGGGACTTTCGATCCGGACCGAGGGCACAGCGCGAAGACTGGCCGAAACGGGTGAAGCAATCATCTTCGCCTTCGCCCTCGCGATCGTGGCCCTCTACATCGTGCTGGCAAGCCAGTTCAACAGCTTCGGGCAGCCGATCATCATCATGCTCACTGCGCCACTTTCCTTTTCAGGGGCGTATTTTCTCATGTGGGTGGGAGGGCAGGAGATGAGCCTGTTCGCCCAGATTGGCATGATCGCGCTCATGGGGATCGTGATGAAGAACGGCATCCTTCTGGTTGATCTTGCCAACCAGTATCGTGACGCAGGCATGGATCCTGCCTCGGCAATGCGTAAGGCGGCGCCGGAGCGCCTTCGACCGGTTCTCATGACAGCATTGGCCGCTGTTTTCGGGATGTTTCCGGTCGCGCTTGCTCAATCAGATGCAGCTGAATGGCGCAACTCAATGGGCTTCATCATTATCGGCGGTTTGACCACTTCGACCTTCCTGACGTTGCTTGTCGTGCCGGCTGCATATTCTACGACCGCTGACCTGAGAGGCGCTGTGGCCCGCTTTGGCAGACTGGCTCGGGGATTGCTCGGTGGCGTGGGCAGCTCTCGATCATCATCGAGCCACCTTGAATGACGCAAGAGGGGCCGCACTAAAAGTCTTCTGTGTTGGAGACCGAGAGGCCGCAACTGTCTGACGGGCTCAGGCCTGAAGGTTCAGCATGGCACAAAAAACGTATGGCCCGCCCCGCTTGCAAGTAGGATTTTGAGAAGCTCTGATCAGTCTGCGTCAACGTATACGGTCTCATGGGCGAGCCCATGGCCAAGATGGATATCCGCACGTCTGGAGCCACAATAAAGACGCCGGCAACGAGTGCCATTTTTTTGGCCGGGCTTTCCAGACGCCGATCGACTGTCAGGCCATCTTCTCGATCCTTCCTGCAAACATCGTTGGCCTACGCGCTGGTGCGTGCGGCCGATCTGGTTATGCCGCGACTGGGTAGCCGCGTTCGAACGTTGCCTCCTTGCGTAGCGCCGCCCATGCGATCCTCGCCAACTTGTTCGCCAGGGCGACGACGATCGCATTGCGGTGGACACCGCGCTCGATCATGCCGGTCAACCAGCGCCCCAGCGGGGTCTCGCTTCGGGCTAGCGATGGCAAGGCTGCCCGGGCACCGTGGATGAGCAGGGTTCGCAGGTAAGTGTTCCCACGCTTGGATATGCCGAGCAGCCGTGGCTTGCCTCCGGTGGTATGTTGACGCGGAACCAGGCCGAGCCATGCACCCAGATCCCGGGCTTTGGCGAAGCTGCTGGCATTGCCCACCGCGGCGATCAGGGCTGTTGCGTTCAGCACGCCAACGCCGGGGATGGACATGAGCCGCCGTGCAGCCGCATCGTTACGCGCCAGTTCGATGAACTCGCCGTTCAGAGCCTCGATCCTGGCATCGAGTTCGCGCCACTCGGCACGCAGTTGGTCCATGAGCTGGCGCAGTCGCGGTGACAGGGTCGTATCCTCATCGGCCAGCATCGCATCGATACCCTGCTCGAACTTGCGGCGCCCGACCGGGAAGGTCGTTCCGCGCTCCAGCAGAA
>NZ_JBMLSM010000001.1:0-34921 GCF_049240505.1 Novosphingobium sp. | reverse complement strand
AGGAGATCAAGGAGATCAAGATGCGTCCGAACATCGATGACCACGATTACGACACGAAGATGCGTAACGTCGTGAAGTTCATCGGTGAAGGCGACAAGGTGAAGATCACCCTGCGCTTCCGTGGCCGCGAACTTTCGCACCAGCAGCTCGGCATGAACCTGCTGCGCAAGGTTCAGGACGACGTGGCGGAAATCGCCAAGGTCGAAGCCTTCCCCCGCATGGAAGGTCGCCAGATGCTCATGGTCCTCGCGCCGAAATAAGCGCGGGAACATCGCAGAAGGCCTGAAGGGCGTGCCGCAAGGCGCGCCCTTTTCGTTTGGCCATACCAGTGCAGTTTCACGCCATTTGCAGATACTGCATCACATCGCGGCGGTTTTCATAGGGCGCTGTCTGGCGAATATCGACATTACGACCGGGCAGTTCGGCAATCCCGTCCGCGCGGACGAACAATGCGACGACGAAGATCTTGCCCGGACGAAGCAGCTTCCACTGCAAACCGCCTCCCCCCATCGGATACTGATGGCTGGGCGCCATGTCGCTGTCATGCGGCATTCTGGGTAGAACCTTGGCGATGCGGTTCGGGCCGGTCAGCTGCGCCGATGCCAGGGCTTTGTGCTGCAACTGCCGGTAACCCGCCTCGCCGTATTCCTTGATCATCGCGTCGTGAACGCGCTTCCTGCGCTCATCTTCGGAAATGGTGTTCGCCGGCAGGCCCATTCTGCCGCCTGACCGCAGCGTTGTGCCATCAAATTCGAAGTCGAGCGCCGTCAGCGCTTCTTTGAGCACGAGAATGTTGTAGCCTGCTGAAAGACGCCCCGATCCATAGCCAAGGCTCGCTTCTACCGCAGCAGGCGGCTTTGTGCCGATCCAGTTGAGCGTCGTGACGTTGCCGTGAAACCGCCCGGTTGTGCCGACCATAAGCGTCATACGATTTACCTGCTTTTCCGCGCCTCTCGATGAACCATGCCTCATCCACAAGGGTATTGGCTGTGCCGTGCGTCACTATGCGACGGCGCACCATCCACCGGCCTTCGACTTGTCGATCCCAAAAAACGCTTCACCGGCAAACACATGCGCCTTTTATCAATCCCATTCCATCCGCCTTCCTTCCGCCACGCTCCAGCGATTCAGCCATGCCCTTTTTGTGAAACCGATCGTTGCCGCCGCGGTTCGCCAAAAAAACCAACAAGGAGCAATATATGATGCCGTCTCTGAAGATCATCCCCGCCATTGCCATCATGGCAGGTTCGCTCGGACTGGGTGGTTGTGCCACCAAGGGCTATGTCAACGAGCAGATCGCCACGGTAAACCAGCGCATCGACGGGGTGGAAGGCCGCTTGCAGGCAACTGACGGCGTTGCGCAGGCTGCACGCGGTGAAGCTCAGGCAGCAAATGCCCAAGCGCAAACCAACACCCAGCGCATCGACCAGCTTACCGGTCGCGTGGACAGCATGGATCAGCGCATGACGCAGATGCAGCAGCAGCCGCAAAAGCGGGCCCGCAACTGAGGCGCGCAAATACACTGACGTAGATTTCCCCGCCGGGCGGGCGGCAGAATGGTCCGTTCCGCAGACCTCTGTTGCCCGCCCGGCACCCCATGAGAGATTGAGCTAAAAAACCTATGGCGAAAGTATTGGGCGCATTGGCCGGACTGGCTTTGATGATTTCACCGCTTGCTACCGAAGATGCATCCGCCGCCCCCGCCAAATCAGCATCGACGAAAAAGAAGAGCGTTCCGCGCAAGCAGGCCATCCCTTCTAAACCGTTTGAACTTCCGCCCTTGAGCATTGCCGCTCAGCGCGTGACCAATTGGGTTGCTGAAAGCGGTGACAATCAGGCATTGCCCTATATCGTGATCGACAAACCTGCCGCGACGATCCTTGTCTATGATGCTGGTGGCAAACCCGTCGCCAGTGGCCCGGTCCTCATCGGCATTGCCGAAGGCGACGATGCCACGCCGGGCGTCGGCACGAAAAACCTTTCCGAGATCGGTCCGGCTGAAAAGACCACACCCGCAGGCCGCTTCCTTGCCAAGTTCGGCAAGGCTGCGGGCAACACCAAGGTGCTGTGGGTGGACTATGCCACTTCCGTCGCCATCCATACCATTCCGGCAGGCAACAAGGAAAACCGCACCAAACGCATGTTGTCGCCCGCCATAGATGACAACCGCGTGACGTTTGGCTGCATCAACGTGCCCAAGGCCATCTATGGCGGAAAGATCGCCCCGATGTTCGGCAAGAAGGGCGGCTACGTTTACATCCTGCCCGACACCAAGAGCCTGGAAGCCGCCTTTCCGCCACTCCACGCAAGGCCTCTGGCCGAAACGGCGCGCTGAAAAACGAAGAAGGGAGCCTCGCAGCTCCCTTCCCCTCTCCCTAACCTGCTTTCAGGTCAGAACCGGTAGCGCGCAGCCACGCCATACGTGCGTGGCTGACTTGTGTAGCCGGAGATTGAACCGGGCTGTGCCGGAGTATCGAAAATCTGCAGAAGATAGCGCGCATCCGTCAGGTTGCGGCCCCACACTGTCAGTTCCAACCCCATCGGCATGACCCAGCTGAGCGAAGCGTTCAACTCGTTCACCTCGCGACGATAAGGCCGTGCAGCGGCAATCGCCACTTGCGTGCCGCCTTCAAGGAAGCCGGGCATACCTTCGGCAATCTGCACAGGCGATTCATAGTGGAAGTCGCCGCGCAGGATCAGATGGTGACCGCTGTTGAACTCGTGATCGTAAGATGCGCCGAAGGTCGATGAAATGGCGGGGATGCCCGCCGGACGCGTCTTGGACAGATCGCCCACCGCCGAAAGAACGAAGCTGTCATACTTCGGATCGAGGTAGGTCATCCCGACATTGAGTTGCAGGCCCTTTGCAGGCTTGACTGTGCCTTCGAACTCCAGCCCGCGCACCGACTGTTTACCCGCGTTGGCCAGCACAAAGCCGGAGCCGGTGAAGGTGTTCGACTGGAAGCCGTTGATGCGCTGGTCAAAGGCGGCAATGTTGGCAGTGACGAGACCCCAGTCCGCCTTCAGCCCGATTTCATAGACGGTCGAGCTTTCCGGCCCGGCAAAGCGGCTGCCATAGGTCTGGTTCACCACGGTCAGACGATTGGCGATCAGTGCCGCGCGATCAACCGGGAACGGACGGCTATCGCGCGAAAGGTTGATCGAGCTTGCCTTGAACCCGGTCGCGTAGCTGGCATAGACGTTGATGTCGTCAGTCAGGTCATAGGCAACGCGGACGATATAGGTGAACTTGTCATCGCTGGTGCGCCCCGGCTCCACCGCGTTTGGCAGGGCAAGGAAAGGCGGCAGAAACTGCAACCGCTGCAGGCCAAGCAGCGGGTTACCCACCGTCAGCGGATTGGCATCGGCTGCCGCCGCGCCGGTCGAAAGGTTGGCGTTAAGCGCGGCAAAACCTGCAGCCTGCGTCTGCAGCGCGGCGAACTGTGCCGGATTGGCCTGCGCAAATGCCGCGATCGTCGCCGGATTGGTCGTGCCCAGAGCGGTGGAGATGAACGTGCGGCTCAGCGCCGTGCCGCCGATCTGCACCAGATCGAGATTGGCGAAAACGTCGCTCGAATCCGCCGCTGCGGCGAAGTTCTTGGTATCCTTGGTATAGTTCACGCCGCCGGTTAGGGTGATCTTGTCACCCAGCTTGAAGTCGGCCTGGCCGAAGAACGAATAGGCCTCGTTCTTCAGGCGATAGCGTTCGTCCAGCTTCTGGCCAGGCGCGAAGAACCGGCCCGTATAGTTGGTGCCCGTAAGCCCGCTGATCGTCGCTTCGATGCTCGGCAACGACTGGGTGTTCTGGGTCAAGCCACGGATAATGAAATCGGCATAACCGCGCGCATCGGTGCCCCAGCCGATCTGGTTGGTCTGGCGAATGTTTTCGTTGAAGTAGTAACCACCCAGCAGGAAGTTCAGCGGGCCGTCCATATTGGTGGCGACGCGCAGTTCCTGCGTGAAGGTCTTGATCGCCTGATCCTGCGCATTGAACCCGATAAGGTCGGCGCTTGAGAAGTCCGAATCCTGATTGGTCACCGCATCGGTGCGGCGATAGGCGGTGATCGACGTGAAGGTCAGCGGCCCCAGATCATAATCGACCTGCCCCGAAAAGCCCCAGTTCTTGATATCGTTGGTGGAATCGATGTTCGAATAGGTGCGGTCGGCATAGACCTCGTTCGGCCCGTTCACCTGCCCGCCCAGCGCGCGGATCGCCAGCGTGGCATCCGAAGGGCGCAGGTTGGCCACGCCGCAGCACAGTTCGTCGATCTTCGAATAATCGCCGATCAGGCGCACCCGCATCTGCGAATTCGGCTCCCATAGCGCCTGCCCACGCACGAACCAGCGGTCGCGCTCGTTCGTGGCGTTGCCCGTGCCCAGATCCTCGTTATAGCCGTCACGCTTGTTCACGCCGCCAGCAAGGCTCACCGCCAATTGCTCGCTCACCGGCCCGGTGACCACGCCTTTCAGCACCAGCGCATTATAATTGCCGTAGCTCGCCTCGACATTGCCGCCGAAATCGAACTTCGGCGCATCGGTCACGATCGAGATCACGCCAACGCTGGCGTTCTTGCCGAACAGCGTGGACTGCGGCCCGCGCAGCACTTCGATGCGCTGAACGTCGGGGAAATCGCCGATCTGTGCGGCAGAGCGAGAGCGGTACACGCCATCGACGAACACACCGACCGAAGGCTCGATCCCGGCATTGTTCGCGCCGTTGCCGAAGCCGCGAATGATGAAATTGGTGTTCGCGCTCGATTGCAACTGCGTCACGCGGAGCGATGGCACTACGCTGACCAGATCCTTCAGATCGCGAATCTGAGCCTGTTCCAGCGTCCTGGCCGTCGTCACCGAAACCGCCACCGGCACATCCTGCAGCGTCTGCGCGCGCTTGGTTGCCGTGACGATGATTTCGTTCCCGGTCGCCACCGTTTCGGGCATGTCGGTTGCCGGCTGGGCCACTTCGCCCGCTTCGGCATCCTGCGCCCGCGCGGTGGCAGACAAAGCGAGAGCCAGCCCGCAAGCTCCGACGAGAAGCGCGGTGCGGCCACTGCGGCGGCCAAGTTCGAGTGTCATCGCTGCAAAATTCCTTAAATCATTCCGGCAGTTGAAGCCGTGTTAGAGGCCGCCCGTAGGCAGCCGCAGGTCATCCTTGTTTCCCATGCACAGTGATAAACACCTGCATTCCCCCTAACAATCGTGGTCCTGTCCGATAGCGCACCTTCATCATGCATTTCCATGCGCTGTTGCAATCCGGTCACACTCGCAACCGGTTGAAGAGCCACCACCAACAAACTTGCCGCAACGCGCTCTCCCGATTCAGCGTGCTTGCCGCAACGCACAATCTCCTCTATGCGCGCGCCGATACCGGAGCGGGCCTGTGCTTGTCCCGATCTCCCACCCGATTCCAAACCGAAAGCCCGTTTTCATGTCCGCCCAGCAGCGCAACATCGCGATCATCGCCCACGTCGACCACGGCAAGACCACGCTGGTTGACCAGCTCTTCCGCCAGTCCGGCACTTTCCGTGACAATCAGCGCGTTGAAGAGCGCGCGATGGATTCCAACGATCTGGAAAAGGAACGCGGGATCACCATCCTTGCGAAGCCCACCTCGATCGAATGGAACGGCATCCGCATCAACATCGTCGACACCCCCGGCCACGCCGACTTCGGTGGCGAGGTTGAGCGCATCCTCAGCATGGTCGATGGCGTGATCCTGCTGGTCGATAGCTCCGAAGGCGCGATGCCGCAGACCAAGTTCGTCACCGGCAAGGCGCTGGCGTTGGGCCTCAAGCCCATCGTCGTCGTCAACAAGGTTGATCGTCCTGACGAGCGCATCCAGGAAGTGCTTGACGAAGTGTTCGACCTTTTCGTCACGCTCGATGCGAACGACGAACAGCTTGAATTCCCCGTGCTCTACGCTTCGGGCCGCAACGGCTATGCCAGCACCGATCCCGCGCGCCGCGAAGGCACGCTGGAACCGATGTTCCAGCTCATCGTCGATCACGTGCCGCCGCCGAACCTCGATGAAGACGCGCCCTTCTCGTTCCTCGCCACGCTGCTCGATCGTGACAACTTCCTGGGCCGCGTTCTCACCGGCCGCGTCCAGTCGGGCACGATCCGCGTGAACGATCCGATCCGCGCGCTCGATTCCGAAGGCAAGGTTATCGAAACCGGCCGCGCGTCCAAGATCATGACCTTTCGTGGCCTTGATCGCGTGCCTGTCGATGAAGCCAAGGCGGGTGACATCATCTCGCTGGCCGGCCTCACCGTCGCCACCGTGTCGAACACCATCGCCGCACCGGAAGTGACCGTGCCGATCAAGGCCCAGCCGATCGATCCGCCGACCCTGTCGATGCGCTTTGCCGTGAACGATTCGCCGATGGCGGGGCGTGAAGGCAGCAAGGTCACCAGCCGCATGATCCGCGACCGTCTGGAGCGTGAAGCCGAATCGAACGTCGCCATCCGCATCACCGAAAGCGCTGACAAGGACAGCTTCGAAGTGGCCGGTCGCGGCGAACTTCAGCTTGGCGTGCTGATCGAAACGATGCGCCGCGAAGGCTTCGAACTCGGCATCAGCCGCCCGCGCGTTCTCTTCAGCGAAGACGAAGACGGCAACCGGACCGAGCCTTACGAAACCGTCATGATCGACGTGGACGATGAATATTCGGGCACCGTGGTCGACAAAATGGCCATCCGCAAAGCGGAAATGACCGACATGCGCCCCTCGGGCGGCGGCAAGACCCGCATCACTTTCTCGGCCCCGTCGCGCGGCCTCATCGGCTACCACGGCGAATTCCTGTCGGACACGCGCGGCACCGGCATCATGAACCGCCTGTTTGAAAAGTACGGTCCGCACAAGGGCAAGATCGAAGGCCGCAAGAACGGCGTGCTGATCTCCAACGGCAACGGTGAAGCCGTTGCCTATGCCCTGGGGCCGCTTGAAGAACGCGGCATCCTCTTCGTCGGCGTCGGCACGCCTTTGTATGAAGGCATGATCATCGGCGAAAACGCCAAGCCCGAAGATCTCGAAGTCAACCCGATGAAGTCCAAGCAGCTGACGAACTTCCGTTCGACCGGCAAGGACGACGCCATCCGCCTCACCCCGCCCAAGATCATGACGCTCGAACAGGCCATCGCCTATATCGACGACGATGAAATGGTCGAAGTGACACCCAAGTCCATCCGCATCCGCAAGGCGATCCTCGATCCGAACGAACGCAAGAAAGCCAGCAGGAAGAAGGAAGCGGCATAAACAAACACCAAAGGGCGGCCAGAAATGGCCGCCCTTTTTGTTCCGGTCAGCAATAGACCGCATTGAACTTGCGCTGTCAGCAAGCTCAATGTGTGCAAAACAATCAGTCTGCAGTAACAAACCGGATCGGCTCGTGTTGTCGAAACGCATTGTTAACCATGTTAAGACAAAGGTGCGGGTGAAGGGAGTTTACCGTTGCCTGACCGCAATCAGAATGCCGATTTCATTGCCAAACGGCTTGAAGAGGTGGCAACCGAAGTCGCTGCGACGTTCCGAATAAATGGAACTACCCTTTCATGCCATATCCGCGATATTCTTCCGATCGAACGTGCCACGGAAATTCACAGCAAATTTCCCGGATCCGAACCGATGATCCTGAAGCGTTCGATCACCCGACTATCAGGCTTATTTCCAAGCAACCTCGTGCCGGGGCGAGACAGGGCAAATTCCAGCGGATTTTCTGATGCGTGCAGACAATGCTTTGCGGATGCCGGGCCTCCGGTTGATGAACGACAAGATTTGGACACCCCCCACGTCTAAAAGCGCGAGAATTCATGCCATGCGCAGTTATCCTGAACTTGAATATCGCACGCTGGAGCGCATCCCGGTGCAGAGACCTGTCGAGCGCGTTGCTTTCATCGCAAACCTTTGCCGTGACAAGAACGTGTTGGATATTGGATGCCTCGACGAAACAGCAGTAAAAAAGCAGGGGACAGACGATTGGCTGCACCGGCGCATAGCACGCGTGGCTAATACTGTTCTGGGTGTTGATTCATCTTCGACCCTACCAGACGGAGGCCTCGTCACAGGTCCGAACGCGAGGATCGTCAAAGGTGATGGTCTTTCTCCAAATCTGTCCGCCGACGAGGAAAGAGCAGTGGAGGTGATCGTTGCCGGCGAATTTATAGAGCACCTTGAAAACCCGCTCGCATTTATCCGCGCAATGAAAGCAAAGTTTACGGGACGCCTACTTATTCTTTCGACGCCCAATGGTGTAGCCTTCGCCAATGCGTTGCTGGGAACGGTCGGTCGCGAAGCACAACATCCCGATCACTTGCTGACATCAACGTTCAAAACATTGAACATGCTGTGCAAGCGTGCGGAATGCAGTTCGTGGGAAATCATACCATATCGCTTCTATGCAACTGAAATGTTGTTAGATTCGAAGGGTGTTAAGCGGCTAGCGATCAAGCTGGTACAATCGGCTATACGTGCAATTGAATGGATGTTTCCGCTGCGCAGCTTCGGATACGTAGTTCACATCACATTGTGAAGCGGTAGCGGCAAGACAAAGGGTGACGAAAGATCGCCACCCTTTTCATGCGCAACGAGCAGGCCGCTCAGAACCGTAGGCCGACCACCGCGCGCACGGCGTGGGTGTCGAAATACTTGTCCTGAATGCGCATGTTTGTGCCGCCCCCGTTCAGCAGGAACGGATTGGTGGCAGGCGCGGTGCCCTGGCCCACCGAGACGCTGTACTTGTCGTCCTTGTAGCGGCTGTAGAGATATTCGAGGCCCAGCGACACGTTGTTGGTCAGCATCACTTCGGTGCCGCCCCCCGCCTGCCAGCCCCACACCATGTCGCCATCATTGTTTTCGTTGAATGAATTGGCGGTGTTGCTGGTGGTAAAATCGTGGTCAATTTTGGCATAGCTCACGCCGCCGGTGCCGTAGAACAGCGCGCCGCCACCAGGGGTGAAGCCCACGCGGGCGCGGGCCGACACCGCGTAGTCGAGCGAGCGGTCGATGCGGTAGAACGCGGGCGTAGTGCTGAAAGCGCTGGCGCGCTCCTTGGCCTCGTTGCGCGAACCTTCGACCAGCGCGCCGAAGACCATGCCGCCCGAACGCGCGTCAAACCCGATGCGCGCACCATATTCGGCCCCGGCCTTGTCCGGCGCGCAGCCCGGATCGCGCGTCCGTCCGCGTGCGCCGTTGCAGAAGCCGGGGGAGAAGGCGTTGGCACCGGCCAGCGTGGTGACCTGTTCGTTGTAGGTGCCGTTGCGGTCGGTATCGAAGCCGAACGTGTTGCCATTCTCACCGGGTACGCCAAGGCCGCCGAAGCCCTGAATGTAGATGCCGCTGAAATGGCTGTCGCGGTCGAAGCCGTCGGCGGTCGTCGTGGTCGATGTATCCGAAGCGTCCTGCGCAAGCGCCGGAACCGAGACGAGCGCGACCGTCGCGGCCAGCGGCCACGCGAAAAGGTTGTTGAACCTCATGAATTTTCCCTTTGCTGTTAACGCCTTGGAGCGTTCACCCGGTCAAACCGGCGGGCGGCAAAAAGGTTTCCGGGTTCGTCGCCGCATCGGACCAAACATGCGCAAAACTGCGATGAAGTGGAAATTCTCCGGGCGCGGTGTCGCTGTCACTCGCCATTCATGTTTCGCGGGTCTATGGCGCAGGCGATGACCCAGCCTGATCCTTCCGCCTTCCCCACCGCGCTATCGGGACTGCGCGTTGCCCTGTTCAGCGGCAACTACAACTATGTGCGCGATGGCGCGAACCAGGCGCTGAACCGGCTGGTCGGCTATCTGCTGCGGCAGGGCGCGGACGTGCGGGTCTATGCGCCCAAGGTTGAGAGCCCGGCGTTTCCGGCCACCGGCACGCATATCGGCATCCCCTCGTTCGCGATACCGGGCCGGGCGGAATACCGTTTCCCGCTGGCGCTCAGCCCCCGCGTGCGGCGCGATCTGAAGGCGTTCGATCCGCACGTCGTCCACGTCTCATCGCCCGATGTGGTGGCGCACCGCGCGGTTTCGTGGGCGAGGCATCGCAAGCTGCCAATCCTCGCCTCGGTCCACACCCGCTTCGAAACCTACTTCCGCTATTACAACATGGCCTGGGCCGAACCCGTGGTCGAAGCACTGATGCGGCGGTTCTATCGCCGCTGCGATGCGCTGGTCGCCCCGTCGGAATCGATGGCGCAAGTGCTGCGCGATCAGCGCATGAACTACGATATCGACATCTGGTCACGCGGGGTCGATCGCGAAATCTTCCATCCCGGCGCGCGGGACATGGCGTGGCGGCGCAGCCTTGGTATCGCGGATGACGAAGTGGTGGTGGGCTTCCTTGGCCGTCTGGTGATGGAAAAGGGGCTGGACGTCTTCTCGGACTCGATCGACCAGCTGGTGCGCAAGGGTGTGAAGCATCGCGTGCTGGTGATCGGTGAAGGCCCCGCGCACGAATGGTTCGCCGCGCGCCTGCCCGACGCGGTGTTCGCAGGTTTTCAAGGCGGGCACGATCTGGGCCGCGCGGTGGCGAGCATGGACGTGCTGTTCAACCCTTCCATCACCGAAACGTTCGGCAACGTCACGCTTGAGGCGATGGCCTGCGCGGTGCCGGTCGTGGCGGCGGCGGCCACGGGGAGCCAGAGCCTTGTCGACGATGGCGTATCCGGGCGACTAATCACGCCGGGCGCGGTCCGGCAGTTTGCCGAAGCACTGCGCGGTTATGCTGAGGACGCCGCCTTACGCGCCAGGCACGGCAAGGCCGGCGAAGAACGCAGCCTCGACTTTTCGTGGGACCGGATCAATCAGGCCGTGGCCGACACCTATCTGCGGCTGGTGCGCCAAAAGGCCAAACAGATCAGGCGTTAACGCAGGACGCCCGCCGCCTTCATGCGGTTGGCATACCACAGAAAGAACAGCAGCGAGGCCCAGATCACGCCGGTCATCACCATCATCGCGCCGCCTTTCATCGTTTCAGGCATCGCGCTGTCGGTGAACTGGTAAATTTGGCTGACCGCAAGGCCGAGCAGCGAGACGGCAAAGGCCGCAACCGCATGGCGCGAGCGCAGTAGCAGCAGAATGGAACCGGCCAGCGATCCCCATACGCCAAGCGCCCAGAACACGCTGAGCCACGACGGCATCGCCTGAATATAGGCGACTTCCGCCTGCCCCATACCCATCGACTGCATGTAGCCTGCCGGATCAAGCTTGGTCATGGTGTAATCGACACAGCCGAAGCTGTTCCACAGCAGGCTGATAACGCCGACGATCCACAGATGCGCGGGCGCACGGGCTGCGGCTGGCGTGGATTCGAGGTTTTGCATGTGTCCCCTCCCCCTTTGATCGGAGGAGAGGATACCATGCAGCAGAGCATCGTCAAAGCGCCGCGATAGCGCGGATTCGATGAGCATCAGAGGCGTTCGATCCTGCGGGCGGCCTCATCCAGAATGTCGGCCACGGCGTGCGCGGTTTCGGTGTCGAAGCCACTGGCCATCGCCCGGTTGCGCAGCACGGCGTGGAGATTGCCCATCGCGCGGCGCACTGGCGGGCTTTCTGCCCGATCCCGCTGTTCACCAAGCGCCTTGAGGCGAGTGACGACAACATCGATCTCGGCGTCCTTGTCGACGAGTTCGGCGCGGCCAGCGTCGGTTACGGCAAAAGCCTTGCGCGGACCATCGCCAGCTTCCTCTGCAATCAGGCCTTCGTCGACCAGAAGATTGAGCGTGGGATAGACGACGCCGGGGCTGGGCGCGTACTCCCCGCCCGCCAGATCACCCACCGCGCGGATCAGGTCATAGCCGTGGCGCGGCTGCTGCGCGACGAGGTGAAGCAGGAGCAGGCGCAGTTCGCCACCGGCAAACATGCGACCCCCGCGACGCCCACCGCCGCGTCCACCGCGACCGCCGCCGAAGCCACCGCCAAACGGGCCATCATCACCAAATGGTCCGCCCTTGCCGAAAGGACCGCCAAAGCGCCCTCCCATCATCGCCATCATCTTCATGGCATGGCGACCGCCCCTATGGCGACCCCGGCCCAATGAATCGTGTTCGAATCTCATGTATTCATATCCTTTCATGATGCGTATAAGATATATCTTTAAAATGATCTGGCAAGAGGCTGGTGCAATTTTTTCACGCAGGGCCTATTTCGCAGGGACATGGCCGACCTCTTCGCTTCGCCCCCGCAGGACCGCCCTCCACCCGAAGCCAGCGCCGAAGCGCCGCTGGCGGATCGGTTGCGCCCGCGCGACCTGACCGAGATCATCGGACAGGATCATCTGACCGGGCCGGACGGCGCGATCGGACGCATGGTGGCGGCGGGCAAGCTGACATCGATGATCCTGTGGGGACCGCCGGGAACCGGCAAGACCAGCATCGCACGCCTGCTCGCCGAAGCTGTGGGGATGCGCTATGTCGCGATCAGCGCGGTATTTTCGGGCGTGGCGGACCTGAAAAAGGCCTTTGCCGAAGCCGAGGCGATGGCGCTGGCCGGGCGGCGCACGCTGCTGTTCGTGGACGAAATTCACCGCTTCAACCGCGCGCAGCAGGACGGTTTCCTGCCCTTTGTAGAGAACGGCACGGTCACGCTGGTCGGCGCGACGACCGAGAACCCGTCCTTCGCATTGAACGCCGCGCTGCTATCACGCGCGCAAGTGCTGATCCTGCACCGGCTGGATGCGGCGGCGCTGGGCACCCTGCTGGACCGGGCCGAGGACATCACCGGCCTGCGGCTCCCCCTCACCCCGCCCGCGCGCGAGGCGCTGGTCGCATCGGCAGATGGCGACGGACGGTTCCTGCTCAATCAGGCCGAAATGCTGTTCGACGTGTCGCTGCCCGCGCCGCTCGATCCCGAAGCGCTGGGCAAGTTCCTGATGCGGCGCGTGGCGGTTTACGACAAGGACCGCGAGGGCCACTACAACCTGATATCGGCGCTGCACAAATCGGTGCGCGGGTCCGATCCGCAGGCAGCGCTCTATTACATGGCGCGGATGCTGGTGGCGGGCGAAGAGCCGCTTTATGTGCTGCGGCGGCTGGTGCGGATGGCGGTGGAAGACATCGGCATGGCCGACCCGCAGGCGCTGGTGCAGTGCCTTGCCGCGAAGGATGCCTATGAGTTCCTTGGCAGCCCGGAAGGCGAACTGGCCATCGTGCAGGCGCTGCTTTATATCGCGACCGCGCCCAAATCGAACGCCGCCTATATGGCGCACAAGGCGGCGTGGAAATCGGCGCGCGAAACGGGATCGCTGATGCCGCCCGCCAATATCCTCAATGCGCCGACCAAACTGATGAAAGATATCGGTTACGGCAAGAACTATGCCTATGACCACGATGCCGAAGACGGTTTTTCCGGGGCGAACTACTGGCCCGAAGGCATGGTGCCGCAGGCCTATTACGCACCGGTGGAGCGTGGATTCGAGCGTGAAGTGATGAAGCGGCTGGAATGGTGGGACCGCAAACGGCGCGAGCGCGGCGGGGCGTGACGCCGGACCGCTTCGGCCATTTCGTGGCGATCGACTGGTCCGGTGCAGCGGGTGAGCGGCAAAAGGGGATTGCACTGGCATGGGCAAGGCGCGGCAAGGCGGCGCCGCAGATCGTGCGCCCCGGCCACCGCTGGTCCCGCAATGACGTGCTGGATTTCCTGGGCAACGATTTGCCTGACGATACGCTGGTCGGCATGGACCTTGGCATATCGCTGCCATTTGTAGACAGGGGTGGCTTCTTTCCCGGTTGGCCCGAAAGCCCCGCAACGGCACGTGAATTGTGGAAGCTGGTGGATTCGATCTGTGCTGACGAGCCGCATCTGGGCGTTTCGGCGCTTGTCGATCATCCAGACCTTTCGGCATGGTTCCGACGGCACGGTGGGCGTGAAGGCGCACAGTTTGGCGGCGGCGCGGGGCGCTTTCGCGTGACCGAAGCGGCGCAAAGGCGGATGGGGTGCAAGCCCTATTCGAATTTCAACCTTGTTGGGGCAGCACAAGTCGGCAAATCCAGCCTTTCGGGAATGCGGATGTTGCACAGACTGGGCAAGAACGTGAGCGTCTGGCCAGTCGATCCCTTGCCCGTCAAAGGCCCGGTCGTGTGCGAAATCTATACCACCATTGCCGCAATGGCCGCAGGCCGCAGCGCCAACAGATCGAAGATTCGCTCTGCCGTTGACCTCGACATGGCTTTGCAGAGGCTGGGTTCTGCTCCTTCCGGGCTGGCGGGGCTGCTGGATGATCATACCTGCGACGCCATCGTGACAGCCGCATGGCTGCGCAATTCCGCCCACGACCGCACACTGTGGCAGCCGCGTGAACTGACGACGGAAATCGCGCAGACCGAAGGTTGGACGTTCGGGGCGGCGTAAGTAGTCTTGTGAAGCGCGATCTGTGCCGCTAAGGCGCGCATCACGCATCGCGCGGGCCGGCTTAGCTCAGTTGGTAGAGCACCTGATTTGTAATCAGGGGGCCAGGGGTTCGAATCCTCTAGCCGCACCATTTCCCAACATCTACGGATCGTTATCGGCAATCCGCGAGAGCAGACGCTCCAGTCGCTTGAGCTCTTCCTGCCGCAGCGCGCGGATTTCGAGGAAGATGGCGGCGAGCTCGGGAGAGTCTAGCGCGAGGGTAAGGTCGGACAGCGTTATGTCATGATCGGCGGGGACTGAAAACGCGCGCCGCAGATTACCCGCGATTTCACGCAGGCGTATTTCGCTGGATTGGTTAAGCGAACCGTGCAGCATGTGGCGGGCATACCATAAGCTTATGAAATTCAAGCATTGGTATGCCATCGTAGAAATACACAAGCAAGGTCGGTGTAGAAATAGCGCGTCTGCTTCGCGGCGATAGCAGCCTGCACGCTTCGGCCAATCGCGATGACGTTTCGGATGGCTGCATATGGGGCGCGAATTGCGCGGGACATTTTCCTTGATATGGTATAAACTGAAACCAGTTTTGTGCGAGAGCGTTGCCGTTATGCGCGCTTATGGAGAGAGAGTTTGGCCGACCAGCAAGCATCCACCGACCTGTTCGAGAACCCGCTGGGCCTTGATGGGTTCGAGTTCATAGAGTTTTCCGCGCCCGACGCCGGAACGCTGGAGCCGGTGTTCGAACGCATGGGCTTTACCCGCATTGCCAACCATCGGTCCAAGCAGGTGCAACTCTGGCGGCAGGGCGGGATCAACCTGATCGCCAATTACGAGAAGCGCAGCCCTGCGGCGTGGTTCGCGGCGGAGCATGGCCCTTCGGCCTGCGGCATGGGCTGGCGGGTGCGCAATGCGGCCAAGGCCTATGCCACGGCGCTGGAGCGCGGGGCCGAGCCGGTGGAAGTCCGCACCGGACCGATGGAACTGCGTCTGCCCGCAATCCGGGGAATCGGCGGATCGATCATCTATCTGATCGACCGTTACGAAGGTGCGCCGCAGGGCGATCTTTCCATCTATGACATCGATTTCGAATATCTGCCCGGCGTGAACCGGCATCCGGTGGGGGCGGGTTTCCATACGATCGATCACCTCACGCACAATGTCTATGGCGGGCGCATGGTGCACTGGGCCGCGTTTTATGAGCGCGTGTTCGGATTTCGTGAAATTCGCTATTTCGACATCAAGGGCGAATATACCGGCCTGACGAGCCGGGCGATGACCGCGCCCGATGGCAAGATCCGCATTCCCCTCAACGAGGAAGCAAAGGCCGGCGGTGGTCAGATCGAAGAGTTTCTGCGCGCCTATAACGGCGAGGGTATTCAGCACATCGCCTTTGCCTGTGACGATCTGATCGGCGGGTGGGACAAGCTTAAGACGACAGGCACGCCGTTCATGTCGCCCCCACCAGCGACCTACTACGAGATGCTGGACGAACGCCTTCCGGGGCATGGCGAGCCGGTGGACGAATTGCAGCGGCGCGGCATCCTGCTGGACGGGTCTACTCAGGAAGGCGATCCGCGACTTCTCTTGCAGATCTTTTCCGAAACGCAGATCGGGCCGGTGTTCTTCGAATTCATCCAGCGCAAGAAGGATGAAGGCTTTGGCGAGGGGAACTTCACGGCGCTGTTCCAGTCTATGGAGCGCGACCAGATGCGGCGCGGGGTGCTGCAGGTAAAGGAGACGGCGGAATGATCCCGCAAATCAAGCGCATCCATCACGTTGCCTATCGCTGCCGCGATGCGAAGGAGACAGTGGAATGGTACGAGCGCGTGATGGGAATGCGCTACACCACTGCTTTTGCCGAAGACAAGGTTCCGTCCACCGGTGAGGACGATCCCTATATGCACGTGTTCCTCGACTGTGGTGGCGGAAACGTGCTGGCATTCTTTGAACTGCCGGGACAGCCCGAGATGGGGCGCGATACAAATACGCCCGCGTGGGTGCAGCATCTGGCGTTCGAGGTGGAGGACGAAGCCGCTTTGCTGGCGGCCAAGGCGCATCTGGAGGCTGAGGGTATCGATGTGTTGGGGCCGACCTACCACGGCATTTTCCGCTCAATCTATTTCTTCGACCCCAATGGGCACCGGTTGGAACTGGCGTGCAATATCGGCACGGCGGAGCAGTATGCCGAGCTGGCAGACCTCGCGCCGGTAATGCTGGACGAATGGAGCCGGACCAAGCGTGCGCCCAAGCACGCTGAATGGCTGCACAAGGAGCCTTAAGGCAGCGTCAGGACCACCTTGAGGCCATCCAGGTGCACTTCGGAAAGCGTCACATCACCGCCATAATCGCGGGCAATGGCGCGAGATATGGCGAGGCCTAGGCCTGAGCCGCCGTGGGCGACATCGCTGCTGTGGCCGATCTCGAACACGGCTTCCCGCCGGTCGGGTTCGATACCGGGGCCATCGTCCTGCACTTCGATGCGATGGCCGCCATCGGCCTCGTGCGCTTCGATACGAACATGCGCGCGCGCCCATTTGCCTGCGTTGTCGAGCAGGTTGGACAGGGTTTCGCTGAGATCGTCGGCGTCCATCGGCACGCTGAGGCCGTTGGGGTAATGCGCGGTGAACCGCTTGTCGGGATGACAGCGCCGCATGGCATCGAGCAGCGGGGGCAGCACGTCATCGAGCCGGGCGCGCGGCGGAACTCCTGCCTTTGACCCGCCCGAACGGACGCGCGCGAGGTGGTAGTCGATCTGGCGCTGCATCCGGCCGGACTGGTCAAGGAACACGCGCGCGGCATCGCCCTGCCCTGCTTCCTGCAGGCGCTCAGCTTCATCAGTAACCACGGCGAGCGGTGTGCGCAGCGAGTGGGCCAGCGAACTTGCCTCCACCCGACCTCGCTCGACGATTTCGGCATTGCGATCGACATAGGCGTTGAGATCGGTGACGACGGCCTGAATCTCGTCAGGGTAGCGCCCCGCGATGCGACGCGCTTCGCCTTTTCGCAGGGTGTCGATTGCCGCTGTGAGGCGATTGAAGGGGCGGAAGCCAAGCGTGATGATTGCAAGGCCGCTGGCCAGCAGCGCGAGCGCCAGCAGGGTGAGCCAGACGGTGAGTTCGCGGGTGAAGGCGCTGATGATGCGTTCAAGGTGACGCTCGTCGGTGGCGATCACGAAGTGGACAGGCGCACCGCTGGGGGCTTGGCGAATGAAGCCGTAGACGATGGTCGGGCCAGTCGGACCATCGGCAACACGATGCAGGATTTTCGGCGAACGCGCGATATCGTGATCGAGCGCGCCGCGCGTCATCGATGGCGATTTGAGCGTGCCGAAACCGGGGCGTGTGATCTGCCAGTAGAAGCCGGAAAGCGGCTCGGCATAGCGCGGATCGGAGAGAGGGCGCGTAAGATGCGGGCGGCCTTGCGTGTCGAGCACGGTCAGCCCGCCGAGTTCGCGGACGTGAACCTCCAGTTCTTCGTGATACTGGGATTCGACGTGGCTGGTGAACAGACGCACCGAGGAGTACCAGATCGCGCCGATACCCAGACCGACCCAGAGCAGGATCGACAGAAGAAAGCGGCCACGAAGGGACGTGAGACGCATGGGTCAGACCTCCAGCCTGTAACCAAGGCCGCGCACGGTGCGGATGGCATCGCGGCCGATCTTGCGACGCAGACGGCTGATGTGCGCTTCCACTGCGTTGCGATCCCGCTCCGCCTCAAGCGCATAGAGCTGGTCGAGGATGGCGTCCTGCGGGATGACATGGCCGGGGCGGCGCAGGAAAAGGTGGAGCAGCGCAAATTCCTTGCGGCTGAGATCCAGCGGTTGCCCTGCGCGCGTGGCGGTGCGGGCGACCGGATCAAGCGCAAGATCGCCTGCTGTCACCGCGCTGGCGCTTTGCCCCCTGCCCCGCCGCCACAGAGCATGAAGGCGGGCGAGCAGTTCTTCGAAACGGACCGGCTTTACCAGAAAATCGTCAGCGCCGCTGTTCAGGCCTTCCACCTTGTCGCGCCAGTTGCCGCGCGCGGTGAGGATGAGGATCGGCACGATCTCTCCCGCAGCGCGCCAGTGGCGCAACAGGTCAAGCCCGTCACCATCGGGCAAGCCAAGGTCGAGAATGATCGCTGCCGTTTCGGCCAGATCGGGCCAGTCACGCGCAGCTTCGGCAGTCTGCACCCAATCGACAGCCATACCTGCAGAGCCGAGACGCTCTGACAGGCGTCGGCCCAGTTCGGGATCGTCTTCGACCAGCAGCAGGCGCATCTTGCGGCAATTCTCTTCGTGTTTGCGGCCCATCATTGGCGCACAAAGCTGACGCGACCCTGACAGATTGTCAGGCTTGTGTCAGCTTCGCTTGCGATGTGTCGACCTATGAAACGCAACACGATCATCGGCGGCGCGGCATTTGCGGCGGTTCTTCTCGGCGGGCTTGGCTGGTGGGCCAGCAAGGATGCTCCCGCAAGTGAGGAGGCTGCATCGGAAGCGCCCGGTGGAGAACTCAGCCCCGAACAGATCAAGCGCATGGGCATTACCACCGAAGCCGCAAGCGCAGCGAGTTCCGCCGAACTCGGCACAGTGCCCGGCGTGATCACCCTTCCCCCCGAAGCGCGCGTAGCTGTGACTGCGCCCTTTGGCGGCACGGTGCTGCGGCTGTTCGTGGTGAACGGTCAGGCGGTGACCAAGGGGCAGGCTCTGGCCATCGTGCGCTCGATCGAACCCGTTCAATATGGCGCGTCGCTGGCCAAGGGCGAAGCGCAACTGGCCGTAGCGCGTGCCAATGCCGCGCGGACAGGGCAACTGGCCAAGGAAGGCATTATCGCGGGCGCACGTGCCGATGAGGCGCGCGCAGCGCTGCGCGAGGCCGAAGTTGCCGTCAGCGAGAACCGCCGCATCTTGAGCCAATCCGGCGCGAGCGCAGGTGGCGAAGTGACCCTGCGTGCGCCGATCACCGGCAAACTTTCTGCCGTGGCGGTGCAGACTGGCGGCCCGGTGGATGGCCTGACCGCACCATTCGTGATCGAAAACACCGCCAGTTTCATGATCGACCTGCAAATCCCCGAACGGCTTGCAGGCGAAGTCCGCCCCGGCATGGCCATTGCGCTGGCCGATGGTGGCGATACGTCGATCGAAGGGCAGATCGTATCAGTGGGCGGGTCGATCGATCAGGAAACCCGCGCGCTGGTGGCCAAGGCCCGGATCAACGGATCGCCTGCGCTGGTCAGCGGAAAGGCGGTTTCAGTCCTGCTCAAAGGTGGCCGGGCGGTGGCAGGCGTGGGCGTTCCCGCTGCAGCGATCACGCAGCTCGGTGGCAAGGATATTGTCTTCGTGGCGACGGGCAAGGGATTTACCCGGCGCGAAGTGACCGTGGCCGGGCGCGGTGCCGAACGGGTGACGCTGGCTTCGGGCGTCAAGGTGGGCGAGCGCGTGGCAACCAGCGGCCTTTCCGAACTCAAAGTCCTGCTGGGCGGCGAATAGCATGCTGTCAAAGCTGATCGAAAGGGCGCTGGCCGCCCGCATCGCCGTGCTGGGCCTTGCCCTTGCTCTGGCGGCATGGGGTGGCTGGTCGTTCGTGAACCTGCCCATCGATGCCTTTCCCGACATCAGTTCGACACAGGTCAAGATCATCCTCAAGGCGCCCGGCATGACGCCGGAAGAAGTCGAAAGCCGGGTGATCACGCCGATCGAAATGGAAATGCTGGGCATTCCCGATCAGACCAATCTGCGTTCGGCAGCCAAATACGCGATTGCGGATATCACCATCGACTTCAAGGACGGCACCGACATCTATTGGGCGCGCAGCCAGGTGGCAGAGCGGCTTTCCAACGTTTCGGGCGATCTGCCCGCCACAGTGGATGGCGGCATGGCTCCGATTTCCACGCCGCTTTCCGACATGGTGATGTTCACGCTGGAAGGGCCGCAGAGCCTGCCTGAAAAGCGGCGCGTGCTGGACTGGATCGTGCGGCCTGCGCTGCGCACGGTGCATGGCGTGGCCGATGTGAACGCGCTGGGCGGTTTTGTTGAAACCTTTGAAGTGCGGCCAGACAATGCTGCGCTTGCTGCTGCAGGCCTGACCGTGGAAGACTTGCGCGCTGCTATCGAAAGCAGCAACCGCAACGATGGCGCAGGGCGCCTGAAGCAGGGCGAGGAAGCGCTGATCGTGCGGGCTGTGGGCGCGATCACATCATTGGAAGATCTGTCCTCGGTCGTCGTCCGCACGCAGGAAGGCACTGTGCTGCGCGTAGGCGATGTTGCCACGGTCGGCATGGGCAGCCTGACCCGCTATGGCGCGGTCACCAAGAACGGTCAGGGCGAGGCGGTGCAAGGCCTTGTCATTGCGCTGCGCGGCGCGGATGCTTCGAAGGTCGTTGATGGCGTGAAAGCGCGACTGGAAGAGATCAAGCCGAGCCTGCCCAAGGGCATGAGCGTGGATATGTTCTATGACCGGTCCGATCTGATCGGCAATGCAGTCGGCACCGTGGAAAAGGCGCTGATCGAAGCGACGATCCTTGTGGTTGTGCTGCTGCTGTTGTTCCTGGGCGATGTGCGCGCTTCGGTAATCGTGGCTGTTGCATTGCCGATGGCGGCGCTGCTGACCTTCATCTTCATGCGATCGATCGGGCTGACCGCGAACCTGATGAGCCTTGGCGGACTGGCCATCGCGGTGGGCATTCTGGTGGATGGCGCGGTCGTGGTTGTGGAGAACGTGGTCGAGCGATTGTCCGACCCAACGCACCGTTCGGGCGGGAAACTTCACGCTGTGTTCGTGGCCGCATCGGAAGTGGCAGTTCCTGTTGCGTCAGGCCTGCTGATCATCGCGCTGGTGTTTCTGCCGCTGCTGACGCTTGAAGGGCTTGAGGGCAAGCTGTTCTCTCCGGTGGCGCTGACCATTGTTCTGGCGCTGCTTTCGGCACTGGTGCTTTCGCTGACGTTCGTGCCCGCGCTCGCCTACTTTGTCCTGCGCCAACAGGACGGGCATGGCGAACCGTGGCTGATGCGCAAGATCGCCCCTGCCTATGCCAGAGCACTGGAATGGGCCTTCGGCAACCGCCGCACGGTAAGCTTCATCGCCGGGGGATCGCTGCTGTTGGCGGGGGTGGCCTATACCTTTACCGGCAAGACATTTCTGCCGACGATGGACGAAGGTGCAACGCTGGTCCAGCTTGCCAAGCTGCCGAGCGTCAACATCGATCACAGCGTAGCTGGCGACATGCGCGTGCAGCGGCTGATCATGGAAAAGGTGCCCGAGGTGACCGACGTGATCGCCCGCGTCGGCAGCGACGAACTGGGCCTTGATCCGATGAGCCTTAACGAAACCGACAGCTTCGTGCGCCTGAAGCCACGCAGCGAATGGCGCGTGGCCGACAAGGACTGGCTGGTCGAACAAATCCGAATCGCATTGCAGGACATTCCGGGAATAGAACCAAGCTTTACCCAGCCCATCGAAATGCGCGTTTCCGAAATGCTGACCGGCGCGCGCGGCGATCTGGCGATCAAGCTGTTCGGGCCGGACCTGAAGGAACTTTCGCGGCTGGCCGGGCAAATCCAGAAGCGGCTGGAAAAGATCGACGGCACAAGCGAAGCCATCACCGTGGCCAACGACAGCGTGGATTACCTCCAGCTTGATATCGATCGGGTCGCGGCGGGCCGCGCCGGAATGCCGGTGGACATGCTGCAGGACATGATGCGCGCCAATGTGGAAGGCGTGCGCGCGGGCGTTGTGGCCGATGGCGTGCGCCGCGTGCCGGTGGTGATCCGAGGGAACGGTGGCGAAGGCATGGACCCGCAGGCTTTTGCCGATCAGGTCTATCGCAGCCCGGCAGGCCAACTGGTGCGGGCAAGCGACGTGGCGCAGGTGCGCCGCGTGGAAGGGCCAGTGAAGCTGGAGCATGAGAACGGCTCGCGCTTTGCGCTGGTTCAGGCCTTCGTTTCGGGCCGCGATCTGGTGGGCTATGTCGAAGAGGCCAAGGCCGACATCAACGCCAATGTGCCACTGCCGCAGGGCTACCGCATCGTATGGGGCGGGCAGTTCGAGAACCAGCAACGTGCATCGGCGCGGCTGATGGTGGTGCTGCCGATTGCCGTTTTGCTGATCTTCGTCGTGCTCTATCTGACGCTGCGATCGGTGCGGGCATCGGCGCTGATCCTCGTCAACATTCCCTTCGCTGCGGTGGGCGGCATGGTGGCACTGGCGGTATCGGGGGAATATCTGTCGGTTCCGGCCTCGGTCGGCTTCATCGCACTGCTGGGCATCGCTGTGCTCAACGGACTGGTCATGGTCAGCTACTTCCGGCAGCTTCGACAGAACGGAATGCCCTTGCACGAAGCCGTGCGGGTCGGCGCGGCACGCAGGTTGCGGCCTGTGTTGATGACGGCCAGCATTGCTGCCTTCGGGCTGGTGCCGCTTCTGTTTGCCAGCGGGCCGGGTTCAGAAATCCAGAAGCCGTTGGCCATCGTGGTGATCGGCGGACTGGTAACTGCAACGCTGCTGACACTGATCCTGCTGCCGATCCTTTACGAACGCTTTGGCGAAAGCGCGGGAGAAGGCGCATGATCCGCCGGATATCTTTCGTCGCGCTGCTGATCGGCGTGGCTGCGCCCACCCTTGCCCAGACCGCCCTCGCCCAGACTGCCCACGCCCAGACGGCATTGCCGCCGGAACCTGCGGTGCATGAAGCCATTGCTTCGCATCCTTCGGTGCTGGCCGCCGACGCGCGGGTCGAAGCGGCCAAGGCCGAGGCGCGAGGCCTGCGCGCCGGTCCGCACGAGTTCAACTTTCAGGCCAGCCACATGCGTCGTTCAGTGCAGGGTCTGGGCAATGTGGCGGAATACGACGCCACGTTGACCCATGCGATCCGCCTGCCCGGCAAGGGAAGGCTTGATCGCGAGGCTGGCGACTTTGGTGTGACCGCAGCGCAGAACCGTGCCGAAGATGCGCGGCATCAGGCGGCAACCCTGCTCAACGATCTGTGGTGGGACTGGCTGGGCGCAAGCGCCGAAGCGCGCGTGGACGCTCAGGGCGTGGCGAATTACGAAGCGACGCTGGCTTCGATCAAACGGCGCGTCGAAATGCGCGATATGGCCCCGCTTGAGGCGGACCAGACAGGAGCGGCGCTGGGCGAAGCGCGCACCGCGGCGGCGCAATCGCGGGGTAAAGCCGATCTGGCGCGCGCGCGGCTGATGGCGCGGTTCCCTGGCCTTGCCCTGCCCGACGAATCCCCGGAACCGCCCCAGCCCAAGCTGCCGGTCGAAACATTCGAGACGATGGCTGCGCAAGTGATCGAGCGCAGCCACGAAATCGGCGCAGCCAAGGCAGAAAGCGCGCGCATGACGGCCGTGGCAGACCGCGCCCGCAAGGACCGGATTGCCGACCCCAGCATTGGCGTGCGCCTGTTCAGCGAACAGGGTGGACGCGAACGCGGGGCCGGTCTGGTGGTGTCCATGCCCATTGGCGGTGGCAATCGGCGCGCCGTTGCCGATATGGCGGAGGCTGAGGGGCAGGCAGCGGCGGCAGAACTGGCGGCTGTGCGGCTCGACGTGCAGGAAATGGCATCGCGCGACGTCACGCGGGCGCATTCGGCAATGCAGGCGTGGGAGCGGGCGCGAGAAGCGTTGAACGCGCAGATGGCGGCGCTTTCCAAGACCCGGCGCGGGCACCAGCTCGGCGCAATCGATCTGTCCGATGTGCTGTTGGCAGAACGCCTGACCCATGCCGCGTTTCGCAGCGAAGCCCTTGCGCGGGCCGAGGCGAACCGGGCCATCAACTGCCTGTTGATCGACAGCCACAATCTGTGGATTGCAGACTGATTGTGGCAGACTGATCCATCAAGGTGACATTTGTCATTGCCTGCGCGCTAGCGAGTGCGCAGGCTTCCGGAATGACTGACACCAAGCGTTCGATTCCCCAGTTGCGCAACCTTGTTGGCTGGATGCGCAAGCATCCGCTGCTGGCCGTGACAGGCGCGGTTACGCTGTCCACGCTTGGCGCGGGCACCGCACTGTGGGCTTGCGCAGACAGTTCCTGCGCGCCGGGCTGGCAGCTTGCGGCGGCAGACTATGATTGCGCTGGGCGCGCGATGATCAGTCCCGGCAACGACACCCGGATCAATCTGGTGCTGCTGATGCAAAGCCTGCACCCGATGCCCGATGCACCCGCCAACGGCAAACCCGATCCGTGGGACCGGCAGTTCGGCAAGACATTCATGTCGTGGGGCGGCCTGCGCGAGGCATATTGGCCGCAACCCGAACAGGCGGAACAGGCCAGATACGATGAACAGATATGCGAACCTGCGCTAAACGGCACACCCGCTTTCGTTGCAGCGCTTGGTGCGGAAAGGGGTTTGCCTGCCGCCGAACGATCCGCGCTGGTCGCACTGCGCGCGCAAACAGGGTGCAACGAAGGTAGCTGGAACGAAGCCGCGATCACCAGCACGCCGGGGCGCGAATACCTTGCCTATCTGAAAGCGGCAGATGCGTTTCACAAAAACGAGTGGGCCGGAGCGAGCCAAGGCTTTTCCGCTCTCACCCGCGCCAAATCGCCTTGGGTGGCGGAGACGGCAGGCTATATGCCGATCCGCATCGGACTGCGCATGGCCATTGCCAATGCCGTGGACGAGTGGGGGGATTTTGAAGGCGCAACCAAAGCCGACAAGGCATCGCTGGCAATGGCAAGCGGCGCGATTGACGACTACCTCAAAGCCTATCCGAAAGGACTTTACGCGGCCTCTGCCGAGGGTTTGAAGCGTCGTGTGACTTGGCTGAGCGGCGATATGGCCACGCTGGTGCGCCGCTATGAGACGCTGCTGGCCAACACGCCGGGTTCAAGCGAGGCCGCCGCCGATCTGGCCGAGGAAATCGACAACAAGCTGCTGGAGCGCGAAGATGGCGCTGCCTTGATCGCAGCGCAGAGCAATACACCTCTGTTACTGGCCGTGGCCGATCTCAAACAGATGCGTCCAACTGGTGACGACGCGAACGGCCTTTCCGCCAGCGATCTGGCCGCGCAGAAAGGTGTGTTTGGCCGCCACGCCGAACTCTATGGCCTGCTGGAGGCAAGCCACGCGATCTATGGCGGCGGCGATGCGAAAGCGGTTCTGGCGCTGCTGCCCGATGCGGCGCGCCAGCCTCGATTCACGCCGCTGGCCTTCAGCCGCCAGACACTGCGTGGCATGGCTTTGGGCAAGCTGCACGATCCGAACGAGGCCGGTTTCTGGCGTGAATTGCTGGCGGGTGCAAATCCGCTCTATCAGCGCCCGCTGGCAGAAATGGGCCTTGCCGTTCGTTGGCAGCGCGACCGGCGGATTGACCAGATCTTTGCGCCTACTTCACCCATTGGCGATCCCACGATCCGCGAAGTGCTCTTGCAAACAGTAGCCAGCCCCGCGATCCTGCGCACTTCCGCGGCCAACGCGGCACGCCCTGCGCACGAACGCGATGTTGCGCGCTTTACGCTGCTCTACAAGGAGCTGACGCGCGGCGCCTATGCCGATTTCGCCCGTGACGTGGCTCTGGTTCCCGCCAATGCCAACGTCGATGGCGGCCTATGGGACTTTGCGCGGCAGGAGGCGGTTCCGGCAGGGCTGTTCCACAAAGGCCGCTGGTCCGACGGCTTCCCCTGCCCCGCCATTGCAGAAACGGCAACCACGCTCGCTCGCTCGCCCGACGATTCCCGCGCACGGTTGTGCCTTGGCGATTTCTACCGGCTCAACGGCTTTGACAGCTTTTCGCTGTTCACCCCCGATGACAACGAGATGGCGCTGGGCAATGGACCTGACGGCTTTTCCGGCAAGGCGCTGTCGCGCGGGGCGATCTACGATGCGATTATCGCAAACAAGGCCGCAGCCGCAGAATTGCGCGCCTACGCGCTCTATCGTGCCGTGATGTGCTATGCGCCCTCGGGCTACAACGGGTGTAGTGGCCCGGCGCGCACGATGGAAGAAATCGACGCGGCCCAAGCGCCGCAATCCACGCGCAAGGCTTGGTTTACCGAGCTCAAACAGCGCTATCCTGACAGTCGCTGGGCCAAGAGCCTGCGCTACTACTGGTGAGTTTTCGGGCTGGATTGCTGCTGATCGGTGCCCTGCTGCTCACAGGGTGCAAGGCTGAACCGCAGGCGCAATCGCCACGGGTGAAAGCCGCTGGTTTTGATGCGATCTACGTCTGGCCGGGGGTGCGCCCTGGCCCTGATAGCGTGGCGAAGACGATCTACCTTCTGGACGGCGAAGTTCGGCGCAACGGTCCGGCGCGGCTTGAACGGCTGCGCATGGGTGTGCCGAAATTGCCGGGGCGGTCGGTATGGTTGGTGGTGCGTGCAGAGCGGCTCGATTGGAATGATGCCACATATGCCGCGATCCTTGGCGATATTGAAAAGTGGCAGACTGCTGGCAACGACATTGTCGGGCTTCAGATCGATTTCGATGCGGCCACGCGCGGTATTGAGGGCTATGCGGCGTTCCTCCGCACTGTGCGCGAACGCCTGCCGAAACAGTGGAAGCTTTCGATCACCGGCCTGATGGACTGGAGCGCGCATGGCGATCCGCAGGCTTTGGCCGGACTGGCGCAGACCGTCGATGAGGTGGTAGTGCAGACCTACCAGCATCGCTCCACCATTCCGGGCTACGAACAGTATTTCGCCAGGATGGAGCGCTTTCCCATCCCGTTTCGCGTGGCGTTGGTCGAGGGTGGCGAGTGGACTGCGCCACCCATGCTGGAACGCCAACCGAATTTCCGGGGCTACGTCGTTTTTCTGCTCAACCCGGCAAAGCCGAAACGTTAAAGCGAATTGCCCTGGGCATCGAGCAATTCGATGCGATAGGAGCAACCGTAGAGCGTTTTGCCCGGATGGCTGGTGGCATTGGACACTGATCGCGCAATCACCGTGTGCGTTCCGAAGCCACCGGGCATTTCCGCTGGTTCGACAACATCGACCAGCACACGCTGGCCAAGGAACTTGCGGAAAGTGATCTCGGACTCAACTTCTGCCCGGGTTGCTGCGCCCGATGCCACGATTTCAGCGATAAGGGGTTCGGCGTCCATCTCGTTGGCAATACCTTCCACATCGGCGATGACGGCGGGATCGGGTTCATCCAGCACGGCAAGGATACCGCTGGACGAAAAGGCAATGTGATCTGTCTGCCATGTGCCGGTGACTTCGATCGGTTCAGGTAAGCGGTATTCCAGCAGGAACCGATTGTCGGTTTCGATCTTTACCCAGCCCAGTTGCGCCGCAACGCCGTCTTCGCCCGAAATGCTGATGGCAAAGCCGTTATAGGTGGGTGCATCCAGATGGCAGTTGATCGCATCTGTGACGCTGACCGACGCAGGATCGAAGCTCTCGTCCTCGTCTTGCGCCAGCACTGGAGAAGCGATTGCCAATGTCAGAAAGGCAAAGCGTTTCAGCACGATAACTCCCTTCAATTACGCGAATAGCGCCCGCGCGGCATATCTTCGGGCAGCAAATCGCCATCACGAACATCAAGGCGCATTTGCGCAAATGGCGGCTCTTCAATCTGCCGGGTGTCGGCAATGATCGTCTGGATACCGTGGACCATCGGCGCAATGGAAAGCGTTTGCGAACGATCGACCGGCTTGGGGAATGACAAGACAAGCGTGTTCACTGCCGCCCCTTTTCGCGCGGGTGCAAAGGCCCATCCGCCCCGGCTTGTATGCCCAGTTTCACGATGGCCATCGTCATAGATAAAAACCACACCCACCCGCGAAAGCCGCAATTCCCTTGCAGGGTCACCCACGATTACAGCTACGGATTTCTGCCATTCGCTTTCAGGGATCGATGCGCGATAATCCGCACGTTGCGGCGTGCAAGCAGGCGGCATGGCCGGAGTGCCAATATCCGGCACGGCCATATCGGCCGCACGATATGCATCTTCCATCGCCTGACGCGCATTGTGCCAGATGTCCATCGCCGCGGTAGCGCGTTCGCTGGCCGATGCTTCGATGGGACCAGCGCCCAGTGCAGCAGCCACCGCGCTGCTTGCCGCATCACGCGCCAACTCAGCTGCCGCCAATGCCTTTTGCGCGGCCGCGACATCTGCCTTGGTTGCGGGTGGGCGATCTTCCGGCAAAAGCATTGGAGCCGACATGGCAGCGGCGACATTCCAAGGGCAAAGCGCTGAAGCAGCTTCTGCAGCCTTGTCCTCTGCCAGTTCGCGCATTCGCCGTTCGGCGTCTTCGTTCCATGCGAAGCGTTGGTCTGCCCGGAATAGCGGCGCGTCAGCAGCAGGCTCATCGGGCACAAGCGTCACCTTGTTGCCGCTTCGGCCCCACCGACCTGCCGCCATTTGATCTACCGCGCCATAGCTGATGTACCAATCGAACCGCCCATCCGCCTTCAACCGCAGTTCGGACCCGGTTTCCATTACGCCAGACAGGTAATAGTGGCCAACCAAGGCAGCATCCGGCATTCCGGGATCAACGGGTAACGCGATGCTTTTGCACCGCTGCCGCTTTTGTTCGCGCGCGATCTGGTCGGCACCAAACGCCATTCCTTCAGCAAGCTGCGCATCCTGGGCTGGGCCAGTCAGATCGTGCGCTTGTTCGAGCAACCTTTCGCCTTGCGCCAAGGCTGCACAAGGATCTCCGCTCTGTGCATCTGCCATTGCACGGGCCAGATCGCGCTGAAGATCGGCCCGGATCATCAGGGCAAGCGGCTCGTCCCGCTCTTTTCCCTGGGCAAGCAATTCAGCCGCCTGCTGATAGATGGAAACGACCTTTGCCAGATCGCCGCCTTCGCGTGCTGCGGTGACCTGGCTGAGCAGGAGTCCGGCTTCGTCCCAAGGGTCGGCGAATGCCGGTGCTGCAGGCGCAAGGGCCGTCAGCATGATCGCCACAATTTCAAGACAAAGTGACATCCCGCCATTGCGGTGTATCGAGTGGTTGCGTGCCCTCATGACCGGCGGGTAGACGTTGGGCAAAACGGCGGCAATCCGCCGCCTCCATAACGGTTCGGAATGGCAAGGTTCATGCGCAAGATCGCGATGATTTTCCTGTTTTCGTTCGGCCTTTCAGCCATCCTGTCTCCTGCCATTGCGCGTGCAGAAGCCGCGCCGCAGAAAGTCAGGACACCGGCACCCGGCACCCCCGAACGCAAACGGATACTCGATGCCATTCGCCCTGCGGCGGCTTCGCAAATCCGCTTCATCGTCCACGATCTGCGCGTGATGAAAGGAAAGACCGCCGATTTCGCCTATGCCTCCGTTGAACCCGCGCGGCAGGAATACGATGGCGGAGAATACATTCTGAAAAACGACGGCGGTTGGCGTGTGATCTGGGCGGTGACCGGCGGCGGATCGAACACATGCGCCGACATCGCAGAATACTACCGCGCGATGACCCAATTGCTTGGAAGAGAAGGCATTGCGGCTGACCGGCTCAATCCCGGCCATAGCGAAGAACAAAGGAACCTTTCTGCAGCGGCAAGAGACGATGCCGACTGCAACACCGTGGGCGATCTCGGCCCAGCGCTGGATTGAATAGATATCAAGTAAGCGCGGCGTTCTTGCGGAGTTCGGCAAGGACTACACGAAATGCGGGCGATGGGTTTCGCCGGTCGGGATAATAGAGGTGATGCCCGGCAAAGGGCGGGCACCAATCCGCCAGCACCCGGACCAGACTGCCCGAAGCGATGTGATCCAGCAGCGCCTGATCTTCGACCGTGCAGCCAAGCCCGTGTCCTGCGAGCGCGGCGCGAAGTGCGATCGCGGAATCGTTGACGACGAGACTGCCTTCAACACGCACGTTGAGAGTCTGATCGCCCTTCTCGAACTCCCACGCATAAAGGTTGCCACGCGTGGCCATGCGCAAGTTGATGCAGCGGTGCGCGATCAGATCACGCGGTGTTTTCGGCACGGGATGCCGGGCGAAATATCCGGGTGAACCAACCACCGCCATGCGCAAATCAGGGCCGATGCGCACAGCTATCATATCTTTTTCCAGACTTTCGCCCAACCGCACACCAGCATCGAAACGATCCTCGACAATGTTGGTCAGCGCACCATCTATGGAAAGCTCGATCTCGATATCCGGGTAGTCGGCCAGCACCCGGTCGACCGCAGGCCACAGCAGGGTATCGGCTGCGTGCCTGCTGGTGGTAATGCGAACAAGCCCGGCGGGCCGCTCGCGCATGTTCGAAAGCTGGGTCAGCCTTTCACGTATATCACCCAAGGCAGGCCGCAAGGTCGCCAATAGCAGTTCGCCCGCCTCGGTCGGACTGACGCTTCGCGTGGTGCGGGCCAGCAAGGCAACGCCAAGGTGCGCTTCAAGCCTCCGCACTGCCTGGCTAACCGCCGATTGCGATGTGCCAAGCCGCACCGCAGCGCGCGTGAAGCTGCGCTCCTCTGCCACCGCCAGCAGAATAGCGAGGTCACCGAGTTCGTCGCGCATGATTTATCAGTTCCCGGTATAAGTTCATGCAGAACTGCCTGGCTTATCGAAGCAATGCAAGCAGCGTATCTATAATGCGTGGCTGCAAGATGCGGCATGATGACAGGACAAGACGCATGGAAAAACGCACACTCGGCACGTCGCTTGAGGTTTCCGCGATAGGCTTCGGCTGCATGGGATTGAGCTTCGGCTACAACCGCACCAGCCCGATCGAGCGTGCCGATGCAATCGTGCTGCTGCGCCAGACGGCAGAAGCGGGCGTGACATTCTTCGACACTGCCGAAGTCTATGGCCCGTGGACCAACGAAGAACTGCTGGGCGAAGCACTGGCGCCGTTTCGCGGAAAAGTGGTCATCGCCACAAAGTTCGGCTTCGATATCGATCCGGGCGCAACCCCGCCGATGAAGGGGCTGGACAGCAGGCCGGAAACGATCCGCAAGGTTGCCGAAGCTTCGTGCAAGCGGCTCGGCGTCGATTGCCTTGACCTGTTCTACCAGCACCGTGTCGATCCTGCCGTGCCGATCGAAGATGTGGCCGGAACGGTTGGCGATCTTGTCCGTGAAGGCAAAGTCCGGCACTTCGGCCTTTCGGAAGCCGGTGTCGATACGATCCGCCGCGCCCATGCGGTGCATCCTGTCGCCGCGCTGCAGAGCGAATATTCGCTATGGACGCGCGATGTCGAGAAAGAGGTACTGCCCACCTGTAAGGAACTCGGCATCGGGTTCGTGCCGTTCAGCCCACTGGGCAAGGGTTTTCTGACCGGCACCATCGAAGCGGGCAAGCAGTTCGGCGAAGGCGACATCCGCACCGCGATCCCGCGTTTTCAGGGTGACGCTTACGATCACAATCTGGCGCTGGTGCGCTTGCTGCAGGACGTGGCAGCTGAAAAGCAGGCAACGCCCGGCCAGATCGCCCTGGCGTGGGTCATGGCGCAAGGCCCGTCCATCGTGCCGATCCCCGGCACCACCAAAGCCCACCGGATGCGCGAAAACACTGCTGCGGCAGCGATCACCCTTTCGGCAGATGATCTGAAGCGCATTGCGCAAGCGGTCGATAACATCGGCGTGATGGGTGAACGCTATCCCGCCGCAGCATTGCAGATGGTGCAGAAGTAACTGGAGGATCACATCATGGCCCGGCTGAAAGTCAATGGTGTCGAACGCGCGGTGAAAGCCTCGGACGATACGCCGCTGCTCTATGTGCTGCGCGGTGAACTTGATGTGATGACGCCCAAGTTCGGCTGCGGGCTGGCCCAGTGCGGGGCCTGCTCGGTGCTGGTTGATGGAGAGGAAGTGCGCGCCTGCGTGACGCCGGTGGGTTCGCTCGAAGGCAAGGAGGTGACCACGGCAGACGGGCTTCCCGCGCGCTGGGCAAAACAGCGAGGCATGTCGGAAACAACCGGCCTGCATCCCGTGCAACAAGCCTGGGTTGACGAACAGGTGCCACAGTGCGGCATCTGCCAGTTCGGCATGATGATCAAGGTCACCGAACTGCTCGAAGCCAATGCCAGCCCCAGCGACGACGATATAAAGCAGGCGCTGACCACTTCGGGGCCTTCGCCGCACTTGTGTCGCTGTGGCAGTTACACCGCGATCCTCGAAGGCGCGCATCGTGCCGCCCGCCTCATGGCACAGGGAGCCGCGAAATGACCGCCCCCCACACCACCGTCTATGACATGTCCATCCACGGCGCGAAGCTCACCGGCGTCAGCCGTCGCGGTTTTCTGGGTGCCAGTGGTGCGCTGGTTGCGGCGCTGGCACTGCCGATGGGATACGCGCAGGCTGCAAACAGCGCCGCAACGGTGAATGGCTGGATCGAGATTCGCGCCGACAACACCGTGCTGCTGCGCACCGGCAAATGCGATTTCGGGCAGAGCACGATCTACACAGCCTATCGCCAGATCGTGGCCGAAGAACTCTGCGTGCCGATCGCCGCGATGACCGATGTGATCTCGGGCGATACCGACCGCACCCCCGATGGCGGCGGCACATTCGGCCTGCTGCGCTATGGCCAAAACCTGCGCAAAGTCGCCGCGCTGATGCGCGAGGCTGCGCTTGAACTCGGCGCGCGGCGGCTTGGCGTGAACCGCGCCGCGCTTGGCGTGGCCGATGGCGTGATCTCCGGCGCGGGCAAATCGATCACCTATGGTGAACTGGTGCGGGGCGAAGCCCTGCAACTCGTCATCCCCCTCTCAGGCGATCTCACGATGCCGATGGGGCTGCGCGTGGATGCCGAACCGCCATTCAAGCCGGTCAAGGATTATACGATCATTGGCAAGCCGATCACCAATCCGTCGATCGAACCGAAGATGACCGGCAAGACAGTGTGGGTCGGCGATGTGAAGCTGCCGGGCATGTTGCACGCCCGTGTCATCCATCCCGAAACGCTCGGCTCCACGCTGGTCACGCCGGGCAAGCTGGATGCGGCGCAATTCCCCGCCGCGCGCGTGGTGCGGCTGGGCAATCTGCTGGCTGTTGTTTCAGCCGATGAATGGGAAGCCGTGCAGGCAGCGCAAGCGGTGGCAGGCGACACCAAATGGTCCGCGTGGAAAGGTCTTCCGGGGCATGAAGCGCTGGCAGACCATATCCGCGCTTCGGCCAAGGATGATGCCTTTCCACTGCGCGATGGCCGCGCGAACAAGGGGGATCCGACAGCAGCAAAGGCCGCAAGCGAACACAGCGCCAGCTATGCAATGCCGTTCCAGAAACACGCGCCGATCAGCCCGATGGTCAGCCTTGCCGATTATCGCCCCGATGGCTCGGTCACGCTGCACACGCACAGCCAGAACGCGCAGCATTTGCGCCGCATGATCGCACTGATGATCGGCGCGGGCGAAGACAAGGTTGTGGTGCGGACTTATCCCGGTTCAGGCCACTATGGTCGGTCGAACGGTGGCAGCGCCGGGAGCGAGGACGAAGCGGTCCTGCTGTCGCGCGAACTGGGCCGTCCGGTGCGGGTGCAATGGATGCGCGCTGATGACATGCAATGGTCAGCGCAATCCTCGCCAATGGCGGCCGATATCCGCATCGCGCTTGACGACAAGGGCAAGATCGCTGCCTATGAGGCCACGCATCGCGGGCCCGGAATGCAGGATGATCGCCTGATTGGTGCACTGCTCGCCGGAAAGCCGGTGATCGAAGCGCCATCGGCCACCAGCACATATGCCTTCCAGAACAGTCTTCTGAATATGGCTGACGCATGGGTTTACGGCACGGTTCCTGCGGTGCGCGAAGCCAGTCAGGGATGCCTGCACATCGGGCAGAAGCAATCGCCCCACGCCGCCGGTCTGCGCAGCCATTCGATGCGCACGCCGATCCAGTTCCAGCAGAATTGCCCGCGCGAAATCGCGATCAGCGAAGCGGCGATGCTGGCGGGCAAGGATGCGCTGCAATTCCGGCTCGATCATGTCGACGACCCGCGCTTCAAGGCGATCCTGGAAAGGCTGCGCAGTGAATCCGGCTGGGAAACCCGCCCCTCCCCTTCACCCAAGGCCCGCAGTAGCGGCAGCGATGCGGTAAAAGGACAGGGCGTTTCGATCATGCTGCGCGATAACGGCTATTGGGCCTGTGCGGCGCACGTTTCGGTCATTCCCGAAAGCGGTGAAGTGAAGGTAGAGCGCATGACGATGGTGGCCGATGTCGGCATCGTCATCAACCCGCTGCAACTGCGTCGGCAGATTCAGGCCGGGTGCCTGATGGGCGTAAGCCAGGCGCTGCACGAGGAATTGCCCTTCGACAAGGGTGCCATCACCGCAACCGACTGGACCGGCTATCCGATCCTGACGATGGCCGAGATGCCCGACCTCAAGGTGGTGATCACCGACAATCCGGGCGTCGGCAACTATGGTCAGGGTTCGGAAAGCGCCAACGCGCTCGCCTCACCGGCGATTGCCGCCGCCGTGATCGACGCAACCGGCAGACCGGTCCGCCGTTTGCCGCTGCGCCCGGAATATGTCCGTCAGGCGCTGATCTAGAATTTTCGTCAATCAACCGTTCGGCGTCCAAATTCCGCCCAGCGGGCCGTCGCTACCGAAGATGGCAACGATAGCCTGTGCCGGTTCGGGATTTTGTTTGACGATATCGGCGAGTTTATGGGCCAGGAGATCATCGACGGGCCCGTTGTGGCCGTTGAGGTGGTGTATCCATGCGGTGATGGCGGTGAGGATGGCGGGGCAGGTTTGGCCTTGTTGTGCGTTGTGGG